>JAAUUW010000014.1 GCA_012030735.1 Acaryochloridaceae cyanobacterium SU_2_1 | reverse complement strand
CGTAAGCACCGCCATCGCCATCGCCATAGCCATAGCCATCGCCATAGCCATAGCCATAGCCAGCGCCATCGCCAAAGCCATCGCCAAAGCCATAGCCATCGCCATCGCCATCGCCATAGCCATAGCCAAAGCCACCGTATCCGCTGGCTATTAAAATCCACTCATTTCCAGGGAAGCGAGCCACTAAGTCAGCGGCGCGAACCGCTGTATCCGTGATTTGGTGCTCATCCATAAAATCGAGCACTCCCGACTGACAGGCGCCAACCCGGAAGAAATCCTCCGCAGAGATCCAGGTGGGCTGCGGTGGCCATGGATCTGGATTTTTATTCATGCTCTCTCCAGGCGATGGCCGCCGCCTCGGTGCATGAGGCAATTGATGTGACCCCAAAAAATCGACAGATTGGGGCTGGATTACCAATTCTGGATTTCGAATTTGGCCCCTTATCGGCTAGCTCTAAGAAGCCACCAGTGGTTCCCAACGGATTGCCGATCGGCAATCCGACAGCCATGCCGTAGTTCCCTCTATGCGATCCAGCTTGCCGAAGAAAACACCCCGCCATTCGGTGGTGATCAGCACATAATTTCCTGTAAATTCAACCATCTTCATTCTCTCCAAATGTTTTTTAAAATCGCATTAGCTTCCTCAGCGGCTACGGCCGCCTCGGGCTAAATAGCTTGCTGCTGAATTTAGATATTCAGCCTCAATCCGCGCCACGTCCTCTGCATCGTCGGCAAAGTCTTGGCAAGCGAGTCGGAGGGCTACGATGCCCAGAATTACTTGATAGGTCATGGTTGACTCCAGTAGTGATAGGTCATGGTTGACTCCAGTAGTGATAGGCCGTTTGGCCCGTAACCCTGGCTGGATATTGCTCTGCGGCGATGGACACCGGATCCCATTTTCTTGCCCCCAGATTAATGTCCACCCCTTGAGGATTAATTCTGCCAGCGTTTCTTCGGCTTCAGTTTTGTCTAGGAATTTCACCAGGGGGTCGCCTTCGTGGTAGACCATTGTGCTGCCATCCTCTAGTGGGTTGATTGTGAGTTGTTTGGTGTATCTGTTCATGGTGGTGATTGGGTTTACCGTATCTCTACTATTATTCCCCTAATATCTGCTACTTTGTCAATATAAGGGGACTAAATTTTATCTATAAGGGCACTAATATGGGGAAAGAACACATTAGGGGTACAAAAGATGCCAAAAACAAAGCACGCTCAATACGGGCAAAAGAAAACTTGGGAAACCAAGCTGAGGCTTACCCCCGAAGCTGGAGAGATGGTGGAAAATCGAGCGATGGAGATGGGAATCAGCCAGTCGGAGTATTTAGAGAGGCTGATTCGTGGCTTACTGAGGTCGAATGTCAACATTCAGTTATTGGGGGAATCATCGGTCAACTGATTCTTGAGCTTGAGGATCAGTTGACCGAGCGGTATCAATCTAATGAGAAGTTGTATGAGGAGATTAAAAAAAACGACAACAAAATTTCAAAAATCCAGGTAAGACTTGAAGCCCTCAAAGGTGTAGAGCATAAATTTCAAACCGACGAAAAATAGCCCCAGAAATCGCACAGATTTCTGGGGCTATTGGTGACTGCATTAGAGGACTTTTTTACTGACTTGGCGGCAACTGACCTGGCGGCAGCAACTTAGGAATAGGCCACGGCAGATGGAGAACATGCCGTTGTTTAGTTTGCTAGGACAAATTCCGCAAATTCCGCCAGCACAGCACTTTCGATGCCATGTGCCAAGGCAATTCTAGAAATCTCAGTCTTAATCAGGCTATTCATATTTCGCATTGTCGGAACTTGCACATTAGAATACCCATATGACCAAAGTTCTCACCCCCATTCCTGCAAAAGTCGAGCGGATCTGTGCTCCAAAAGACGGCCAGTACGGCTCCTATCAAGCTGTCCTCTTTCAGTCTGGGTCAGAGTCCGTTTGGGTCTCCTTCGAGGCAGGCGACCCGCACTTGAACAAGCTCAAGCCCGGTAGCTTGGTTCAACTTGTGCCCACTGGCGCTCGGGACGGCAAAACCACCTGGGCGATATTGGCGGGGGAATTAGATAAACAGGCCATTGTCGAGCATATCGACAAACTGGGGCGAATCTATCGCTATTGCCACGAGCAGACCGCCGCCTCACTGGCGGGGCAGAGCGATCTGATTATTGCTCACGCTTCATCAGCTATATTTGAAGCAACAGCGCAGAAATTTTGTCTTTGAATGCAAATGATGTCGATCGTAGAAAAATTGCGAAAGGCGATCGCCGCCGCCGAAGCTGAGGAGGCGGTGCTGTCCCCCCGTCACTGGGACAGGCAGGAACTGATCGAGGCCCATCCAACTACCGTGAGAACACCCCAGAGAGTTTATCGGCCCCGCCAATATTGCAAGCGCAAGCTCACCGAGGAACAGATCTCCCAGATACAGGAACTCTACGAGGCCGGCGGTTTAACCTATCGCCAATTGGGCACCCAATTTTGCACGACCAAAACGACAATTTGTGATTGCATCCTACGCCGCAATGCCTATAGCAACGATCGCCGAAATTAATGCAATTACGGGGATACCAGAACGCACGATTCGAGACTGGCGCAAGAAGGGAATTATCCCAGGCGGGGCAACAATTGCCGCAGCAGTGATGGCCATTGTCGCCCACTTCAAAGTTCAGGCCGAGCGCCGCAGCGAGGAAGGCGACGACGAACTCTATCAAGAAAAGGTGCGCCTCACCCGCGCCCAGGCCGATGAGAAGGAATTAAAGGTGGCAGAACAGGAGGGGCGGCTGCTAGATGCCGAGCTGGTGCGGCGGGAGATGGGTAGCCTGGTGGCGGCCTTCCGCGCCAAGACCCTGAGTCTGCCCGTTAAAATTGCCCCCCAACTGAATGGATTGTCCCCCGCCGAGGCAGAGGCATTAATCAAAGATTTTTTATACGAGGCATTGTCCGAGCTTGCACGGTACCAGCCAAGCGACCCTGAATAACCTGGTGACGGGCATTGCCGCCGTTGCTGCCCCACCCCCGCAGCTGCGGGTATCTGAGTGGGCCGATGAGTATCGGATGCTCAGCCCTGAATCCTCTGCCGAGCCAGGGCGGTGGCGCACCTCCCGCACCCCCTATCTACAGGAAATTCTAGATTCGCTCAATAATCCCAGCATCGAGGAGGTGATTTTGTGCAGCTCTGCCCAAATCGGCAAAACCGAGGCACAGCTCTGTATCTTGGGATATTACATCCATCAAGACCCTGCCCCAGTCCTGTTTGTGATGCCCACCTTGGAATTAGCCGAGGCCATCAGTAAGGATCGGATTGCCCCTATGGTGCGCGATTGCCCAGCGCTGGCGGCTCGAATCGGAGATCCCCGCAGCCGTGATAGCGGCAATACGCTGCTGCATAAAGAATTCCCAGCCGGTCGGCTCACCCTCTGCGGCTCCAACAGCCCCGCTAGCCTCAGCTCTCGCCCCTGCCGAATCATTCTCTGCGATGAGGTGGATCGGTTTACGGCGGCGGGGACTGAGGGCGACGTGGTGAATCTCGCCAAAAAACGGACCAGCACCTTTTTTAATCGCAAGCTGGTGCTGACCTCTACGCCAACCATTAAAGGCGCTAGCCGCATTTGGTCTGCCTTCGAGTCCAGTGATCAGCGCCGCTTTTTTATCCCCTGCCCTGAGTGCGGCCATGAGCAATACCTAAAATGGCCGCAGGTGAAGTGGGATTGGGATAAAGACCCCAGCGCGGCCTGGTATGAGTGCGAAGGCTGCGGCCACAAAATGAGTGATGCCCAGAAAAAACAGATGGTGCGGTTAGGTCGGTGGCAGCCGACGGCCACTCCTAAGCAGGGCACGGCCAAATCGATCAGTTACCACCTCTGGGCGGCCTACTCGCCGTGGATGAGCTTGGGTGATTGCGCCCAGGAATTCCTAGCGGCCAAGGATGACCCCCAAACTTTGAAGGTTTGGGTCAATACCTGTTTGGGGGAACCCTTTGATGAAGAGGGTGGCGAAGGACTGGAATGGCAGCGGCTGATGGCTCGCGCCGAACCCTATGCACCCTGGACGGTGCCCGAGGGTGCCCTGGTGCTCACCGCTGGGGTGGATGTCCAAAAAGATCGGCTGGCCTGCTCCATTTGGGGCTGGGGTGCCCAAGAGGAAAGCTGGCTGATTGGCAATACCGAACTCTGGGGCGATCCTCTACTGGATGCGGTTTGGGGGCAGCTCACCGAGTTGCTGAGCGCCACCTACCGCCATGAGAGTGGTGCGGATCTATCCATCAGCGCCACCGCCATTGATACGGGCTATCAACCCCAGGCGATCTATCGCTATTGCCGCGCGCAGGGACAGCAATGCTATGCCCTGAAGGGGGTGTCAACCCCAGGTCGCCCGATCATTGGCCGCCCCAGCTACCAAGAGGTGACCTATCGGGGCAAGGTTTATAAGCGCGGGGTCAAGCTCTGGCCCGTGGGGGTGGATGTTTGCAAGGGCGTTCTTTATGGGCGGCTCCGGTTGCAGGGGCCTGGTTCTGGGTTTGTGCATTTCCCAATCGGCCTGGACGAGGAATATTATCAGCAGATCTGCGCGGAGAAAGTGACAACCCGCTTTCACAAAGGGTTCCCACGACGGGAATGGGTAAAAACCCGTCCCCGCAATGAAGCGCTGGATTGTGCGGTCTACGCCTATGCGGTTGCGATCGCAATTGGCCTACCGCGCCTTGATGCAGAGAAATTGCGTAAAAAGCTTTTTCCAGAGGCAATTGAGGCCGCTCAAGATGAACCCGTCTTGAGTGATACTACGGCAAGCAAAGAACCTTGGATTGAGCGCAATAAATCATGGATGAGTCGGTATTAATTCCGTCGCCATGGGTGGCTGGAGATTTCATCGAATGGATTACGCCTCCCTGGCCTGATGTGACCAGCCTTACTCACAATCTCCAATGGGCGATAAGGGGGGCCCAGATTCTAGATCTGGCTGCTGTTTCCCAGCCGGATGGCGGATGGAAAACCACCGTTACCGGCACTCAATCAAACCTTTCCTTGGGCCGCTACCAGTGGAGCGCTCTAATCACTGAAATTGCCAGCTCAAATCGCACAACCTTTGCTTTTGGTCCCCTCGAAATACTGGCGAACCCACTTGCGATCGCAACTCCTACCGATAACCGCAGCCCCGCCGCAAAGATGCTCGATGCAATCGAATCCGCCATTACTGCTCGCCTAGAGGGTGGTGCAGTAGCAAGCTATGCGATTCGAGGCCGCAATCTCGCCTACATGGATATGGCGCAGCTAATGACGTTGCGATCGCAACTCAAAACCGAAGTCTCCCGTGAACGGCTGCCGAAAAGATTGCCCAAGGGCTGGGCGATCCACGTCGATTGTGGGTGGCATTTCGATGAGCTGGCCCAAATTGCTGGGAATCAGCCTCGCTTTTTTTGTTTCTTGGCCAGGGGGGCGGACCTATGCCCGAGCGCTAATTCTCGAAGCGGTACGGGGCCGAACCACAATTATTACTGCGTCTGGTTCGGCGCTCAGGGCCGACCCAGGCTATAAATTCAAAGTTGGCGACCAAATTATTACAACTGCCAGCGCTAAATTGCGCCTAGATCTCAATCAAGGGGTGATCATTCTCACAGGCAACAGTCGTGCGGCGGTTCAAGAACTCAGTACGCAAAAAGGGGGTGCTCGGACAACCCTAAGACTTTATCGCGGCAATCTTTGGGCCTCCCTGCGCCGGTTCACGAATCCCTATAGCCTGTTTCTGGTTCATGGGCCGCAGGGGACTATTTATAAGGTCAGGGGCACCCAATTCAGCGCCTTTACCGATGGCAAAACCAATCTGATGGCGGTGGATCAGGGTTCGGTTCAGGCCGAAAACTCCCAGGGTGGGGTGTTCGTCGGGGCGGGTTTTGGTGTGGCGGCCCCCCCAGGGCAGGGGCCGAATTTGCCCACGCGAACGAAATCTATCCCCAGTCTTGAAGATTTTCGGGTAGAGCGCCAGGGGGCTTACTGGCGAATTCAGGGCAAATTAAAGTTGCGATCTCATCTGGTCGGTACGCCCTATTTTTTAGAGCAGCCGATCCAAAACGCCACATTGAAACTCGGAGCAAGGCGGGTCAACTTGGAGTCCGACAGGTTCGATTTTAGAATCAAAGCCGCTCCCGCTCCCCGCTCACTGCCATTACTGGGAAATGAGACATTTCTCAAGGGGGAGATTAATGGCCATCCCCTCACGGAGAAAATTTTTCCCCGACCGCTTTGATCTGATCGAGAGCACCCGCTGGTGGCACCCCTAAAAATCCCACCACCACCACAAATAGTCGGTTGCCCCTGGCGATGGGGCAGGCGATCTGGCTGGCTATTCCTAACTGAGCGAGTGTGCGGTGGCGGCTCGTCTGGCAATCCCCTAGCGCGTTGGCTTCAAAGGCATCCCTTAGGGGCAGGAGCACCGGTGGCTTAGGCTCTATAGAGAGCCATAGTTGCTTGTCAATTTCCAGGCGGATTGCCCCTTGTTCTCGATCGGCGTAATATTCGCCGAAGTAGGCTAAGTCCGCCCCTGAATGGGCTTTAATTGCCCTGAGTTGTGCCAGCAGCTCCTGTGGATTTTTCAAGGGCGCGCTGGGTGCTTCCCTGGGTAGCAAAGCTGTGATTGCATTTATTTTTGTCGCCGCCTCAATCACATGTTGCAAAAATACCGGCAACCCCCAGGCAAATCCGGCTAGCAACATCAATAGATAGATGAAGGGCCGCGATCTCAAGAGTCTGTGGAGTGCGATCGCATTTTTCGCCTGGGATGGCAGGTCGGCAGCCGCAGACTCTGAGTTCATCTGCTTTTCTAAGATGCAGCTCAGCCGATCCACCTCCGCCCGTAATTCTTTAATCTCGGATTCTAGGTCGCCCATCGTTCCCCCCCTGAAACACCCAGATCCTACCCCGTACACAGTAATCACTACAGATCTCTATCGGTGCCAAAGAATTTGCGAGCGGGACCCATGTATTTTGAGCGCAACCGTCCGCCCTCTTTAAATCGGTGGTAAACATAATCATGGCCTCGGATGTGTTTAATTTCATAGCAGCCCTCCCCGTAAGGCAACTGCAATGGGCCTGGCGGGGGCTCGGCTGGCTGCTTGATTAAAGCGATCAATTCTTCGATCAGTTGCTCAAGCTCGGCTGGCTTCAGCGCCAGGCTGGCCACCAAATTCATGATTTTCTTTACCTTTCTGAATTTTGACATTAGGGAAAAGCCCAGAAACTTACCCTAATAATCATGACACAGAACTCTCTTAGCAAATCAGGGAAATCTTTTATAAAATTGTTGATATATCCCTAATTATGGGGCATAATAGATTCATGAGAGCAACGCTTCCGCTCTCAAGCGCCTCCGGCGATGGCGCTCTAGAAATACCTCCGGCGCTGACCGACCAGCGATAGCAAAGAGACAGCATTTAACCAACCAAATAGTCCAATCCTGGGGCAGTCAAACCGTAATGGGGGAGAGGCTAAGGCACCGATGGCGGTGGGGGAGGACAAGCGCTAGGGGATGCGCTTTATAAAAGAAAAAACCCTCATAAGTACCACCCCTGAAATGGCGTAACCGAGGTTCGCAACCGGCAGGGGCCTTCCGGATCTTGTTATTCACCGGAATCAATAAATTAATGTTCACACCGCAATCTGCCTCACCTAGGGAAATAGCCAGCCTCAAGCGCCTCGGCTATTACGATACCGAGTTCGCCAACGAGCGCGGGATCAATCCGCAGGTGATGGCCATCCGCGCCTGGTGGATATTCAAATGCGAGGAGGCCATCTCCGAGGATTTGGATGCTTGGCTTGATTGGCTCGCTGCCAATCATCCCGACCAAGACGCAGAAGCAATCGACATGGCGCTCGGTTGCTGCTAGCAGCCAAAAAATAGCCCCTGAATCGTGTAACCGTGGTTCGCAACCGGCAGGGGCCTTGCCGGATCCTGTTCTTCCCGGCCATACCTATTCAAAATGAAACCGCTACAAAACACGAACGGATCTCTTGATCCCACCCTCAGAGAGGTGATCTCTGATATCTATAGCTCGATGGAACAAACAAGGGCCTCCCTGAAGGGAATAGAGGCGAATCTCGACCGGATGCTCGATATCCTCAATTATCAATAGCCCAGATTGGTAAACCAGGGTTCGATCCCCTGGCTGGGCATTGCCGCGCAGCAGCTCTCCTCTCCTGCTTAGGCACTGCGGTCAATCGACCAATCAAAAAACTCTAGGAGATTCACTATGTCCGTAACACCCATCAACCTCAACACGATCAAGCGCGACGAAATGCTAAACGCAATGAAAACGCAGCTTGGCCTGGATTCCACCAAGGAACTCAAAGCCTGGGTCTCGCTCAGGAAACTGGCGACAATCCAGAGCTACAGAGCTTGGCAAGGGATTTCAAGGCAAATGCTCGGTTTCTTCGCAACCGCAAGGATGTGGCGAAATTGTTTGAGGTTTTGCAGCTCAATCCCGATGGGCTGCAGCAATTAAAAATCAGGGAAAAAAGCAAAGGCACTGCTCGGTTGCCTCAGATTGCCAAGCTGGTAATTTGGGCAATCAAGTTTGGCCGTGATCACCACTATTACGCCGTTCAAGCGGCGGAGGGATTCGACTGGAAGGGCCGCAGCCCCAAGCGGGCCGCTGACCTAATTCGCCTGGCGAATGATTTGATCGCAGCCACCGCGTTGCTTGAAGAGGCGGACAAATCGCAAGACAAAGCCGCATAAAAACCACGATTGCAGTAAAGCTGCCAGCCTGGTGCAAGCCCAGGCGATCGCCTTTGGATAAAATCACCGTCTGTAGGTACCGTGAAATGAATAATTCACAGGATTGTGAAATGGCTAGAAGAAATCTTATTGCGCGATCTTTATTCCCAGTTCGCAAAGTTTTTGCTGGTACAAGCGCCTCCTCCCTGGCATCGCTTCTCATTTATCTAGCCAGAACTGGAGGGCATGAGCTACCACCGGAGGTCGCTGCAGCTGCGGCTACTCTGATCGGTTTTTTATTCAGCTACATTACTCCCGCTGATGCCAATCAATACAGGCCCCATAACTCTCTATGAAAGCCACAGCTAAAACTGATACCTGGCTAAAGACCGTCTTGGCCCAAGCTGCTGACCTAAGCCCAGCGCAACTTCTGAGGATTTCAAAGGACCAAGAGCTGGCCTTTGAGGATCCGGTAATCATTCAAGGCCACTGGCGGGCCGAGCTCCGCCTAGACGGCCAGGATCGGGTCGGCTACCTATTTGCGGATCATTTCACCACCGATACCCCCGTCGGGGAGGCCCACCTCACGCTGAATCGCTCCGCCATCCCCTACGATCGCTATGGCTGCCCCCAAGGAATTTTGGCCTTGCACCAGGGCGGGAAGCCAATTCGCGCTTGGACCGTAATATCAGGTGCTCCGGGCACCGACCCAGTTTTTCCCAGTCAAGATTATCCTGGGTCCCTGCGCCCTTGCCCTGAGGGGCATTACACCGTAGGCGAGATTGTCGAAGGCAATTTTGGTGGGGGCCTGGGCGATGTGGTCATTGAGTTGCACCCCAAATCCAATATCGGGGGCCGTGATGCCCTCTTGATCCACCCCGATTACAATTGGCGTCACGCGCCAGGAACCGCAGGCTGCATCGCGCCAGCTAACTCAGTCCGCGAGATCTGGGAGATCGTGGATTATATTAGGCGGTACAAACCCAAGACGCTAACAGTTGACTGGGGATTTGGGACAATTTAAATAAATGCCTTGGTGGAATCCAAAAAACCGCAGCCTCAACCCCAACGCCAGCAACGCAGCTACGCTGGGGCAAAAATCAGCCGACTGACGGCGGATTGGATTGCCAGCAGTACCAGTGCCGATTCGGAGCTGCTAACGAGCCTCCGACTATTGCGGAATCGCTCGCGGCAGCTTTGCCGGGACAACGATTATGCTCGGGGCGCCGTTCGCAGTATCGTCAATAACGTGATCGGAAAGGGCATTGGGCTTCAATCCACCGTGAAAAAGCTGCGGGGAGAGAGCCTGGATGAGAAAACGAATTCAAAAATCGAAGATCTCTGGGGGGAATGGTGTCAGGCCAGATACTGCCACACAGCCGGAACCTTGGACTTTGAGGATATCGAGCGCCTGATCATGAGTTCGATCATCGAATCGGGCGAGGTGCTGATTCGACTAGTGCGGCAGCCCTTCGCAGGATCGCCTGTGCCGCTATCTCTAGAAATCATTGAGATAGATCAGCTCTGCGATGAGCATTCCGGCCGTGATATCCGCATGGGCGTGGAAATGGACCAATGGCAGCGCCCACTGCAATACTGGCTCTACCCACACCATCCAGGGGATTATCAATTCTCTACCGAGCAAGGAAGCCGCCTGATCACAGTCCCAGCCAGAGATATCTTGCATCCCTACCTTTGCGATCGCCCCGGCCAAACCCGAGGGGTACCCTGGTTTTACAGCACACTCACTAGGCTCAGGAATGTCGGCGGCTATGAAGAGGCCGAGTTGGTCGCGGCTCGCGCCCAGGCCGCAGTGATGGGATTTATCCAAACCCCCGATGGGGACCTACTCTCGGATGGAGTCGAAGGCGATCAACGAATTAGGAATCTAGAACCTGGCGCAATTGAGGTCCTGGCTCCTGGTGAGGAATTTACCGGTTTTGCCCCAACGCGCCCAGGTGACTCTTTTGATCCCTTTATTCGCATGATGCTGCGGGGTGCGGCCTCTGGATTGGGCCTGAGTTACGAGTCGCTGAGTCGCGATTACTCAAATACAAGCTACTCCAGCGCCCGAACTGCTCTCCTGGAGGAGCGTGATCACTACCGAACTCTACAAAGCTGGCTCGCGCGAAATGTCCATCAGCGACTCTTTGAGGAATGGCTGCAATTAGCAGTGCTATCTGGGGCATTGCAACTCAACGACTATGAGGTAAATCCAAGGCGATATACCAAGCCTCGCTGGGTACTTCGCGGCTGGCAGTGGGTAGATCCCGTGAAAGAGGTCGCGGCCTACAAGGAAGCTATTAAGGCCGGATTTTTGACTACCACTCAGGTGGTGGCCCAGGCGGGGATGGACGTGGAGGATATTTATAAAGAGCGACGGCGAGAGCTAGATCTCGCTGCGAATCTCAATCTGAAATTCGATACCACTCTAGAGATCGAAAACACCGACGATGAGGCCCAAGCGGCAGCGCCGAGACTGATAGACTCGCTAGAGGATCCTGAGCCAGAGGAGAATCAGGAGCCAGAACGAGCAATCGCTCTGACTCCTCCCCAGTGTGAAATTGCCGAAACTCTGATCCGCTCCGCTCCCATCACGAAGATTCTTTCCACTAAGCAGGCTGAGATATTCCATCAGATCTTGGAGGTTTTATGCGAACACTAGAAGATCACCGCCAAATCATAAAGGAGGTTATTGAGGAGGTATACATTGATGGGATCGATACGGTGACAGAGTTTTCCTTTGACGAGGAAGAAAATAAAATTGTCGGCGAATTTAAAGATCAAAGCAAAATTTACGACTTTGAGATTGACTTAAATGATGGAACCCTCACTTACTGATATATCGCTGGGACTGCTGGTGATGAATCTTCGAAAAGGCGAGGTCACCCACCTTTCCTATGTAAAGGATGGGGCGCAAATCCGTGGATCGTTCTATGATTCCGGCCATCTGCGGAATTTTCTACTATCTGGGAATCAGTACCAAGAGATACCAGGAATGCAAGAGGTGCGGGTAATTGATCCACCCATTGAGGAGCGCGCCAAAACTTGCAAGAAGGGAAAGCCATGCGGTAATAGCTGCATCGCCAATAATAAGCAGTGTCGGGTCGCATTATCTGCGGCGGGCAAAAAAGGTGCGAAGGCTGCGGCTCAGCCGCCCACGCCTAAGAAGGCATCAAAGCCGTCTAAGGGTGCAGCGACTCAATCCGCAGCCGCGCCAGCGCCAGCAGCGCAAACGACGGGGCAGCAACTTGCAATAGAGTTGCGATCGCAAATAGCCGCCCCAGCCCGGACTAGAAATTTCACTAAGGTCCTTGACCTGGCCGATCAGATTTATGAGGAAGTAAAAAACAAGAGTGTGGCGGAAACCGGAACCGCGCAGGAATTCTACGGGCTGACTAAGGCTGGCAATGTCACTGCAAATATTCCATCAGGAGATAGATCCGATCCAATCCTATCAAGGCTCTTTTCAGATATTGGCTATAATGGCTTGCCAGAGGTCGTGGGGAAAAAAGATATCGATGCTGACATAGCCGCTGGGCGAACAGTATTTTATCGTGCCACATCCAGTACGAAGAAAAGCTTTACTGCACGATTCGACGCATTTAAATACGGCGATTATTTTGCCGGCCACGGAATTTATGGACACGGCACATACGTGGCTGCCGCTCAAGATAAAACTCCGAAGGCCAGACGATTTGCCTCAGGTGCAGCCTCTCCTTACGGATCAGGGGTCATGCGTGGCACTCTGAAAGATGGGGCAATCGTTGTTAGTGCCACCCAGGCGAAGAAAGAGACCAATAGCTTTATTACAAAATTCCGAAATTGGGAAACCAAAGAGGCAGCGAAGCTAACCGGCCAACAGCTTGCAGATTTCCAGAACAAGGCCAGACGGGCACGAAAAGTTATTTATGGCGATAACGGTCCGCCCTCGGGGCGCTTTGGGGCTTTGTTGGGGTGGGATGCGATCTCACTAAAGGGAGTCGCCTACAACGCGACTTACACAAACCTGCTGAACCGAACTGCTGTTCGGATCCAGGGCACCGATAACGGATTGAATAATATCTGAGGATAGAAATATGATAGACGCGCTTGAACAAGAGCTAGCCGAACTAGAAGAGGAGCTGCAGGGCGATGAAGAACTCTACAAATCCATGCTAGAAGAAGAAAAAAAAGGGGGGAACCGAGGTAAGAATGCTCTGGCGCTAAATGCCTTAGATGAAGACATTTCGGCGACACAGCAACGCATTAATGCCATCAAGAAAAAGCTGTCTGTTGATACAGTTTGATTGGCATAATCACCTTGGGTCAATCATGTCCAACGAAACTGCTGCTATCCCAGCGGAAATCTATTACAGAGCAGGTTTTCTAGAAATACAACAGGCCGATAATGGCGACACCTTTACGATCAGTTTTGCCAGTGAAGCACCGGTGCGGCGCTACCACGGAAACGAGATTTTATCTATCTCGGGCATGGATCAAGATCGTGTCAGAGAAGGGGCTGTGCCGCTCCTCTGGGGGCACAATCCGAATGAGGTCCTAGGGGTTATTGAGAAGGTATGGACTTCTGGCCCGAAAGCCTATGCCCAGTGTCGCTGGGCAAGCAATGAGCAAGCCGAGGCTCGCAGAACGGACGTGGAAGAGGGGATAACGAGAAATGTGTCCTGCGGCTATAAGGTTTTGGAGACGTTACAAAAAGCCGATTCGGAAGATTACACCGTTACTAAGTGGCAGCTCTGCGAGATCAGTCTTTGTTCGGTGCCAGAAGACTATTCGGTCGGTCTAAATAGATCGCTGTCTGCTTTTACAATTAATCCAGCCAACCGGAACCCCGCCATGACCGTCACCCAATCCGACCCGATCCAGCAAGAACGCGCTCGAATCACTGCTATTCGAGCCCTCGCCGATGCGCATGGCCATAGAGAGATGGCCGACCAGTTGATCGCAGATGGCACCAGCCTTGACGAAGCACGGGCCTCATATTTAGCAGAACTTACTAGAACACAGAGGCCAGTCGCCGGATCGGTTGATCCACTGGGATTCACAGAGCGAGATCAGCGCCAATACTCGATAATCCGAGCCATTCGAGCCGCCACCGACAACGACTGGAAAGACGCGGGATTCGAGCGAGAGTGCCACCTGGAACTCCTCAAGCGCACAGGCCGGACGAGTACCAAAGGCGTTCTGGTGCCCATGCGGGATCTGCAAATTCGGGCACCCTACCAAACCAGCCCCGCTGCCCAAGGGGGAAACTTGGTGGCCATAGAATTGCTGGCTCAGAACTTTATTGATTTGCTCCGCAACCGCGCGATGACCATTCGCCTCGGTGCTCGGATGCTGAGTGGGCTACAGGGCAATGTGGCCATCCCTCGGCAAAACTCAGCCACTACAACCTATTGGGTAGCTGAGAACGCGGCGATCACGCAGGCAGAGGCCACCTTTGATCAAGTTTTGCTAGCTCCCAAAACCATCGCCGCCCGTTCTCAGCTCTCTCGTCTGCTGCTGTTGCAGTCCTCAATGGATGTCGAGCAGTTTGTGCGAATGGACTTCGCCCAGGTGATTGCCCTGGGCCTCGACAGAGCCGTGATTAGCGGCTCTGGCACAGGCAACGAACCGCGAGGCATCCTCAACCAAGTCGGCATCAATAGTGTGGCGCTCGGGACAAACGGCGCTGCTCCCACCTGGGATAGCATTGTCCGCCTGGAAACCGAGGTGGCGGCCGACAATGCCGATATCGGCAGCCTCGCCTATCTGACCAATTCAGCCGTTCGCGGCAAGCTCAAAACCACCCTGAAATCGGCCAGCTCCGTTTCCGAATTCATCTGGCAGGATTATCCAACCAATGAGGGGATGGGGATGGTGAATGGGCTGAACGCTGGGGTATCGAATCAGTGCCCAGCAACTTGAGTAAGGGCACGGGCACGAACCTGAGTGCCATCCTATTTGGTAATTGGGCAGATGTCCTGATCGGCGAATGGGGGGTCATGGAAATTCTTCCCAACCCCTACGGCGCAGGCTACAACAGCGGTGCATTAGATATCCGAGTCATGCAAACAGTGGATGTTGCTATCCGCCACCCCGAGTCCTTTGCCGTGATTACCGACGCAGTGATCACCTAAGAAAATGCCTGAATACATAGTGAGGAACGGCTTCAATGTTCTACATGCCAACACAGCCTATCCCTCCGGCTCAGTGATCGAACTCACTGAGCCGGAGCTTCGTCTTTGCGCGCATCAGGTCGAGCCAGTCACTGAGGCCATTGCCAAAAAAAAGGCAGGGAAGAAGCCGCCAAGTACAGAGCCAGACTAGATCAACTCAAGGCAGAACGCCAAAGGATTAACGATGAGATACAAAGTCTTAAAGAATATCGAACATGACGGCACCGCCTATGGCGAGGGCGATGAGATCGAACTATCCCCCCAAATAGCGGAACTACACGGCCAGAACTTAGAACTAGCAACTGATAAGCCAAAGGTAGATGCTAAAGGAAAGCCTTGATCCATTCTTAAATACGGATGAATTTGCCGTTGAGGCCACCCTGTCGATCAACGGGGTGGCCTCAACTATTAAGGTAATCTTTGATCTCGCCTATGAGTTCAGCAGCATCGATGCTGAGGGAAGATCGATAACAGCCCTCGCCAAATCCTCAGATCTAACAGCCCTACGGCATGGCGACACGCTGATCATCGCTCCCAACACTTATTCAGTTGTAGGCATCCAGCCAGAGGCAGAGGGAACCTTTACAGAGTTGATCCTCAAGGAGGCCGCTTGAGATTACCGATACTGACAGAGGTGGCAGTTCAGTTGGCACAGATATTGCAGGCCAATGGCTTTTTAACCAATCTTGGCGAACATCTGTACTATTGGCGCGATCTGCCCTTCGAGTATGGCGAGGACGGGGCAATATCCTGGGCAGATGCCGAAACAACTATCACTCAAATCGGCGGAGCTGACGAGCACCGAATCAATCTAGAAATAACTGCGATCTCATTTACAGACGACCCGCTTACCATGGGGTGCTCTATCGCTGCTGACTTGGTGCAGGCGATTGGCAATGCGGCCACAGCGTTCGGGCAGGGCCTATCAGCCAGCCCTATGACTCTCACTACAGTAGTCGAGACAAAAGGCAAAACAGCCGTGCGAATAGTTGCGGAGTTTATCCTTACCTATCGGTCTGGACGTTATGAGATTTAATTTCACGGGTCCTCCCTGGGGGTTCAATATGCGGGTCGGTTACGCGCGCGACCTTTCTAGAGCCAGAAATTTTTCAAACCATTGCCGCCGCATTAATCGAGGCTCTTAAAAATGGCCGCGATTGCTATTAGTTTCGCTATCGCTTTGGGTGGGCAATTTATTTCCTCCCTGTTGACTCCGGCAGTTGAAGGGCCGAGGCTGGACGATCTCTCTGCGCCTAAATCGAATTATGGGGTTCAGATCCCTCTGATCTACGGCACAACAAAAGTTGCAGGGAATTTAATCTGGGCTGAAGATATTCGCGAAGTTAAGCGCAAGCGCAAGGCGGGTAAGGGGTTAGGCCCCAAAGTTGTGGAGTATACCTACTTTGCCGACTTCGCAATGCTGCTGTGCCAGGGGCCGATCGTTGGCGTTTCGCGAATCTGGCTTAATTCGAAGTTGGTTTACGATTTGCGGCATTCGGCCTCGACCAAAACACTCAATGAAAGCAAGGAGTTTGCCAATAAATATCTACGAATCTATCTAGGCACTGGAACTCAATCGAGAGATCCGCTAATCCAATCGAAAGAGGGGACAGCCGCCACTCCTGCATTCCGGCACCGAGCCTACATTGTCTTTCATGATCTACCCCTTGAGGAGTATGGCAATCGAGTGCCAACCATGACGGCTGAAGTGGTCCAAAACGGGAAGCTACGGCCAAAAAACCAAACCCTCTCACTTTTTAATCCCGGATCGCCTTTGGATTTGAAGGCTTTTTTTGATGCCCTGTTTGGTGGTGATCTGGCGTTTGCAGGAAATGTTTTGGAAGCCGCGCCAATTAATTTGCGGGTGGTGGTGGCGGACATACTTGCCAAGGCTGGGGTTGAAAGTGAGAATATTGATCTAATCGGGCTAACTGAGCAAAATATACGGGGGTTTGTCATTTCATCCAGCACCACCTGGCGTGATGCCCTGGTGCAGCTGCAGCAGGGATTTTTCTTTGATGTAGTCGAGTCGGCGGGGCAGTTGCGGCTGATCGACCAGCGGCGATATGGGGTGGTTATGGATTTACCACCCTCATCACTGGCAGCCCATGAGGCAGGGACCGATCGTGGCGAGGCTTACGAACTCACCCGAACGGCCGATCTGGAGTTGCCATCAGAAATCCAGGTCAACTTTCTTGATCCGGGCTTGGATTATAATCAGGGACTCCAATACGCCAGAAAGAGAGCGTTGGAAACAGACAGTCAGCAGCAGGTGAACCTGCCGATAGTCATGTCCTCTTCTGATGCTCGCACCATTGCGGATCGACTGCTGTACCTCGCATGGGTCCGACGAATAACCTATAAATTCAACCTACCTTTGCGATACCTGGCCCTGGAACCCAGCGACCTGGTGCGGATGCCAATGACTGGCAGGAACCAAGTTGTTTCGATCACCAAGGTGAACTTGGGCTCTAATTTGGTGGTTGAGATCGAGGGGACAGGTTACGACGACACTCTCTACAATCACAAAGCAACCGTTCCTGAGGCGTTTTGCGAAACCTTCACGGTAGATAGCAGCGGTACATACAGCCTGCAGCACAGTTCACTGCTGGAGTTTTTAAGCCTTACTGATACCGGATCTAGCCAGACCTATCAAGAGGGGGATGATTATCAAATCACTCTCTCAACTGGGCAACTGCTGATTCTGGGATCGGGCGACATTGAAGACGACACCCAGGTCACGGCCTGCTATCTACTCCCTGCGGGGGTAGTGCCCAGAGAGACAGAGATATTCAGAGGGCCAGTAGGGCTGAGGGTTTTTGATATTCCGCTCTTGACCGATCGAGATGATGATTACGGGCTATACGCTGGAATTGGATCTCTGGGAAGTACCACCGTTGCTGGACTCTACGGCAGCCGTGCCGGAGGAGATTATGATTTAATCCGAACGATGGGAACAACCCTGGCTACAGGCCAGCTAGAATCAACGCTACCGCCAGCCAGCCCCGCTGGGATTGATCAGTCTGCAATCATTGTGTCGCTTTTTACCGGTGAACTCAGCTCCATTACGCATGATCAACTTCTTGCTGGGGGAAATACCGCCGTCGTGGGGGGTGAAGTAATCCGATTTAAGGATGCAGTCCTGATCGGTACAGGGCGCTACCGGATCACAAATATGATCCGAGGGGCCAGGGGGACCGAGCACCGTATCAACACCCATGTTCCCTATGAGGATTTCACCCTCACGAATCAACTAGAGAGGATTGATGGAAACCCAGGCGACTTAAACACAGTGCTCAATTTCAAGGCGATCCGGTCTGGCCAGTCCCTTGAAGAGGTGGGTGAAATCAGCCCATTTGTTGAAGGTAACAGCCTGAAGCCCTACGCCCCCACAGCAATCACCGGGTCTAGGGATGGATCTGGTAATTTAACGATAAGCTGGAGCAGACGGGACCGGAGAGCGTCTGAATTGCCGTTGTTTGCGCCGAAACCATTGTCAGAGGTCGATGAGCGATACGAAGTCGATATTTATCAATCAGCGGCAGTCGTGCGAACCATTGGGAGTAGCGTTCCCTCGATTTCCTATTCTGCTGCTCAGCAAGTTGCAGATTTTGGGTCTCTCCAGGGCAGTGTAGTTATCCGTATTTACCAATTGAGTGCTGTGATCAATAGAGGCTACCCAGCAGGAGCCACCGTATGAGTACACCTATTCTAGGATTACCAGAACTCGCCACGGGGCAGATTGATGCCTATATTCAGCACAATGAAGCGCTGCGGAAAGCGGAAGCATTCATTGCTGGCGTAATCACCAGCCGAACGCTCACGGCCCCGCCGACAACGCCTGTAGAGGGTTCGCTGTATATTCCCGCAGCGCCAGCCACTGGAGCGTGGGCCAGCAAGGAGAACAAGCTACAGCACTGGCTAAATAATGGCTGGCGCACCTATGAATCGATCCCCGGTACAGTGTGGTTTGTCATCGAGGAGGAAAAACTCTACTTTTTTGATGGCGCACTTTATATAGCCACTGGTGGCGATGGCGGAGTAGAACTAGACTCTGTGAATGTCTTCACAAAAACACAAACCGTCGAACCGGTAGGGCTGACTGACGGATCAACGATTGCGGTCGATGGGTCATTGAGCAATACCTTTACGATCACGCTAGGGGGTAATCGCACCTTGGGCAACCCTACTAATCTGCAAGCTGGCGCTGTTTACAATTTCCACGTCAGCCAGGACGCGACGGGGGGCCGAACCCTGAGTTATGGCACCGCCTATAAGTTTGGGGCAGACGGGGCACCCACCCTATCTACCCTAGCCAACGAGGTTGACTGGCTCAGCTTTCAAACGATCGGATCGGATTTGCGATTTGCAGGAATCAAAAATGGTTTTTAGCTTTGCCCCTACGATAATGGCGGCCCCCGCCGCAACTGGACCTGGCCCAGCCGTCGAAATAATCAACGCCATCCTCGGGAACGGCGGCACCCTGCCTCCTCCTCATCAATCGGCCCTGACGACTTACATAGAGCAGGATCTAGAAGACATCTGGGACAGGAGGATCTTGCTATATGGATTTCTGGGCGGTAGCGCTGCGGCCCATGGGCTGAACTGGTCAGATCTAGATAGCAATACCCTCAGCTATCTAGGGACCGCTGCAACGCACTCTAGCACCGGGGTTCAGTTTAACGGCGGGTACGCCGAGACGGATTTTATCTCCTCTGCTGGTGATTTCACCCTTTGTGGGTATTCCCAAAGCAGTGATATTAGGCTGGGTACAATCAATACGGGCAACGCTCAGCCCAGGTTCTACGCCGGGATCCTCCCTACGCTGCTATTTGTTGCTATTAACTCAACCAATGAATTCAGTCAAACACTCGGATCGCCCGTAAAACACTTTGCCGCCGTCCGAAGTGGCAACGCTCTCTTGCATTACACCAACGGATCTCTAGCGGCCACCTTCTCGGAGAGCCCTGCGCCCTCAGGAACTGAGGTTCTATTAGGAATCCTACGAGAGCAGGGTGCCCCTACCTATCCCCAGGGCTCAGCCTCTGTGTGCCAACATTACAGCATCTGGCAGGGAGCCCTATCAGCAACAGAAATTAGCGCTCTATATTCCGCCGAACTGACCCTGCAAACGGCATTAGGACGAAATTAGGCAGCATTAGACTTCTATCACGCTAGAGATCGCAAAGCCCCCTTCGATTCCAGCGGCATTTATGCCAAATGCTGAGCCACCACCAAAAAAATCATAATATCCGCCTGCGCTACCACCCGTGATTAGGTAGCCTGATTTAGAGTCGTTCGGGGCATTTTGTGAGCCATATTCGGTGAAAATCCCTAGGATTGGCGCCGTAACTACTCGCGAGTGCATTCCAACCCAACTACTGCCTGCATTGGGAATGAATTCGATAAATACGGTGTACGTTTTTAGTGTTGGCACCACTACAGCCCTGACCTCATGCAACCCCAAGCTGGAAAGAGTGTAAAGTGCCTCCTCCTCAGCGAGGGCATCAAAACCGATCGCTAGCTGATCTTCGGCGAATCTTACTGTGATCTGTTCGCCCCTAATTGGATCTAGGTAGCGAAAACTCGCCGCCCTGCCACGGCAGAGCCGAAACAAGCTGATGAAATAATCCGCTTGCGCCTTGGTAAGCGAGCGATCGCCCAAGAGATAGCGGCCAAGCGGATCTGCCCAGTGGCTATCTCGGCGCTCCCAACTACCACCCACGCGGCTGATTTGAGTTTCAAAAATTGGGCCGCCCACTGTTTGCAGATCGATGCCGAGGTCGATCACATGATTAAAATCTGCAATTAGAGGTTGGATTAAAGATGCCGGCTGGCGCACCTCAACGCAGGCTAGCTGATCAAGCTCATAGATGGCTTGATCGCCCTCGCGAGCCAAATATCGATATCGAATCTGATCCTCACTGAATCGGGCAGGGACATCGAAGTCAAAGTCTGCTGTAATCAGCGTCGCCAGCGCCGGCGGCGTGGAGAGGGTGACCAACCCCGTGGCAAAATTCACAAGGCCAGCCGCAATCACGCCATCCACATAAACGGTCACCGTGCCCAGAACTGGCTTGGTAATGGGTCGCTGGGTAGAGAATGTGCCGATCCGGTAGGTTTTAATGAGCTGATATTGCGTCCTCGTGCCGTCGCCGAGGCCCAGGGGTTGGTCCCTGGCGGAATAATCGGTCCAATCTTTAAATCTGAACCCTTCCCAGGCCCCCTTCCTTGCCTGGTGGAAGGATACCAGGTACTCAAGTTCAGCCTGATTTATGTTCTTGTTCCCCAGGTTCCACTGGCACAGGGGCTGCGACCAGTTTGAGTTTCGTTGTTCGCCGCCGGCACCATCTGAGATCACTGAGGTGTTGAAGGCGGGGCCGCCCACGGTGCCGTAATGGATGCCCAGCTCCAATCGTATTTCGGCAAAGGGCGCGGTCATTGCTCGATCCCTGGTAGTTGATAAACGGAGACAATCCGCTGTTGCCACCATTCGGTCAGGTCGTGCTCAACGACCATCCCTCTTTTGTCCCAGGCATGAATCAGCGTAAATTCGCCATTTAATAATCCCACCAGACCGCAATGCCGGGGTGGGCCTTTTAAGTTGCGGATTAACAGCAGATCCGCCTCTTGGTAGGTCGCGTCGGCCAGAAGAGTGCAATCTCTATCTAGGGTGGCTGGCAGGCTGCCATCAGGATCGCGGCCATAATCGATTGGATATTGCGCCGCGACCACCAGGCCCAGGTCAGCCGCAACTGCGATCGCCAACCCAATGCAGTCCACCCCGACCCCCTTGAGCCGGCCTTGGTGATGGTAAGGAGTGCCTAGATACCCTCGTGCACAGGCAATCACTTGTTGGCGAGTTACCGTCATTAATCTGGCCCCCTAAAATACTCGTCTGGGCCAGGGATATGCGGCTCCCCGCCGAAATTGATTTGATTACCGAAGCGAGTGCAACCTCCGTCTATGGTTTTATCACAGCCTGCCGTGATGGTCAGGGTGTCATTCACGGCCAAGAAAAACGGGGCCAGCTCAAATAGCTGCAACTCTGCCCCTAGATGCTGAGCAATGATCGTCCCCCAGCCATCATTGTCGCCGCTGGTGAAAACCGCAGTCCCGTAGCTGAGGACCCCGGTGGGCACTGCACCACTGATTTGAAAGGTGCGGTTATTGGTGATCGAAATCACTTGCACAGCATACCTATGTGTGGAAAGGTTCACCCCGCACCGGCTATCTCCCAGATCGTAGCGACAGAGCTTGCTGGTGACTTGAGAATATCGCTGTTGGAGTTTCTGAGAGAGCGATCTTAATTCAGCCGCATAGCGAGTGGGCGTGTGGCGGACCTCGCCAATATACCCCGTGGCCAAGGTGACATGCTTGGGTGCAATGGGAAGCACATCTAGGCTGCTTGGCAGAGAGGCTGTATTGACGAGGAAGATTGAAACCTTAGCTGCATCGTATTTTCCGCCGAGCAAATCGCTCTCTGTAATGGCCTCGGCATCTAGGATCGAGGTCAGTTCCTGGTTATTGACGCTGAGAGTGCTATCGCTTGTATAGGCGCTCGGCGCAAAACCTGTTGCCGCTTGGTAGGTGAGCCCAGCGATCACTAAGTCCTGATCGTAGTTTGTGAACCCTAGGCTCTCGCCATCCTGGCGCTCAACCAACCAGCACCAGGCTAGGCTGGTTGCCGCAGCCCCTAAATGATTCAGCAAAGCTGGGTCAAGGATTTTCATCTCTGGCTGCCTTCTGTCTGCAATTATTCTAAATCTAGACATTAGGTGAGGCGATCTCAGCATGGCTGATCGATATTACAGGGGCCAGGGTAAAGTTTACGTGGCCGAACGCAGTACTGCTGGGGTTCCGCTTGGCTTCCGGTGGATCGGAAACTGCCCAATTTTGCGAACGAGATCGCAAACTAACAAGATTGATCACCAAGAATCTTACACGGGACGGAGCCTGACGGATCTAGTGATTGAAACTGGGCAAAAGGTCATGCTCACCACTCAGCTAGAATTTTTCGATCAGGAGAATCTGGCGCTGGCCCTCTACGGAACCACCCTAGATCAGGCCACGCTAACGGTTACCAGTGAGGCTCTGATTGGGTATCGGGGTAAATCAACCCCAGTCCGCCATATCAACCTCTCAGCATTCACCTCCCTGACCAACGATGATGCCACCACGACCTACGTTTCAGGCACTGACTATACCGTTGATTTAAAGACGGGATTGATCTCGATCCCTGCCACAGGGACGGCGATCACTGAGGGGCAGGCATTGAGAGCAAATTACGCGACTGCTGGTTACGAAAAAACTGCCACATTCTCTCGCGCTAACCGTAACATCTGGATCAGGTTTGAGGGGTTAAACACCGCCGAAAACGATAGCCCGGTTGTCCTTGATTTCTACAAAGTCCGCCTGGAGCCAGCCGCCTCTATCGATTGGATCGGGAATGAACTTTCGAGCCTAGAGCTTGAGGGCGAGGTATTGTATGATGCGCTGCAGCCCGATGGCGATCGCTTCTATCGCGAACGGCAACTCGTAGCCGCCTAGTGCTGTGGGAGGTTTTTCTGAATCAGATCAAGCCCGAATTGCTCGGGATTTCTTCCGAGCAGAGATCAAGAATATCGATGCTGCCTCTAGTTCTGCCATTAAGATAGCCGCCTCGGCCCTTCAGCGTGAAACTCGCAAGCAGTTGCGCGCCAACTTCAAAAAAGGCCCTGGCTCCTCTGGGAGTTTCCATCGAGCAGTAAAAATCAAAAATTTACCTTCTAAAGCAGGTCTAGGCCCAGCGGCATACGTGTCGCTGGGCGTTCCTTTTATGCGGATCTTTGAAGAAGGGGGCACTGTTCGGGGGCGCAGTGGCAACCTGATTATCCTGCTGCCCGAAGGTGAGCGGATGGGGTTTCGGAGGATCACAAAGGGCAACCCATGGCCAAGGGTCTGGCAGAGGATCAGCAAGGCCGCCTTTGTCATGGCTAAATCCGATGGCAGTCTAGTGCTATATAGGGGTGTTCCTATCTACAAAATTCAGCTCCAGGTGCAGCTGCCCAAAAAAATTAGCTTTTACAAACTCGCCGAGGAGATCGGCAACCAAATCTTTAGCGAAATTAGGAATTTACTAGATGGCAGCTAAAAAGCAAGATCAGCTGGACATTCTATTCCCGGCGGAGCCGTTTGAGTGCGGTGCCGGGGTGCTGCTGGTCAATCCCTTTAAATTTGGCCAGTTCAAGCGGGTTCTTCAGGTGCTCAAACGGTATTTGGCGGAGCTGGAGGATTCGGAAAATCCCCGGTCCTTTGTGCAGGTGATGCTGGATGTGGGGGAGGAAGCGCTGGACGACTTGGCGGAGCTGACAGAGATGAGTACAGGTTGCGATCGCAACTTTCTAGAGGAGCTGCCAGGGCACGAGGCGATGAATCTATTTTTCAAGGTGGCGGAGGTGAACGCCGATTTTTTCGTGCAGACGATTCAGGAGGGCAGCAGCCGATTTTCCAGTCGGATCGAGGCCAAGTCGAAGGCTACGGACTCTTAGTCCAGCGGCTGATTGAATCGGGCCATACCTGGGAGGCGATCCAGGGCTATACGAAGAAGCAACTCCTACTGTTTCTGAAAGCCTCGGTGGAGCTGGAGTCTAAGCGTCGGGCTTTTGCGATCCGAGATCAGGCGCTGGCGGCCCAAGGCGCAGAGCGGCAAATCAATCGAGAAGTTCAGGAGATATTGAATGGCCGACCGTAACCTGAAAATTAAATACTCCACCGAAGGGTTTGCCGAAACCATTAACTCGCTCCAGAAGGTCGGGGTCAGTTTTGATAATGCCCTGGCTAAGGCCAAGAAGTCGGTGTCAGAAGCCGCAGCTGCGGCAGCACGGGCGGGTGGGGCTGGAGATGCCAAGGGATTTGAGGCAGCGGAGTCCGCCAAGGTAAGGGCGGCGAATCAGGCCAGCCGGCTGATTGCCCAGTCTTACCGTGAATTAGGGGTGCGCTCTAGCGCCGATATTGAGCGCGCCAAGCAGCAGGCGATCAGTGCCTTCGCGGCCATGAAAAGCTCGGGGGTGGCCAGTGCCCGAGATATTGCCGTGGCTCAGGATGCCCTGAAGCGCAAGGTGGCCGAGCTGGATCAGCAGCTCAAGCAATCTGGCGGCCCGGGCGGCGGATTTACAGTCTGGAAGGGAGCACTCAGTAGCTTCCTGGGGGGTCTGGCGCTGCAAGCCTTTAATGCGGTGGGGAATGCCGTCCAGAGGCTAGGGCAGCAGGTGATTGCCACTGGCGCCGCCGCCGAACGCCAAGCGGTGGCCTTCGAGACCTTTTTAGGTTCGGCTGAGAAGGCCCAAAAACTGCTCAAGGAAGTGCGCGAATTTGCCGCCACCACGCCCTTTGAGCTGCCCGAGGTAACGGAGGCGGCCAAAACGCTGCTAGCCAAGGGGGTGGAAGCGGATCAAATTATCCCGAGCATCAGACGATTGGGGGAAATTGCGGCGGGTGCCGATAAGCCCCTCAACCAATTGCTGTTTGTCTATGGCCAAATCAAGGACCAGGGCAAGGCATTCGGCCAGGACTTAAACCAGCTCACCAATGCAGGCATCTCCATTGGCGATATCGCCAAGGCATTAAATGTGGGCCAGAAGGAGGTTCGCCAGCTCGTCTCTGAGGGCAAGTTCGGCTTTGAAGAGCTAGAGAAGGTGATCGTTTCGGTCACCTCTGAGGGTGGCCGATTCAATGGGCTGATGGAAAAGCTGGGCGGCACCACGGCTGTCAAATTGAGCAATGTCAATGATTCGTTCACAAAAATCTATCAGGCCATCTACAACGGGGTATCCCCAGCCTTAGCCGCAGTCCTTGACACAATAATCGAGGTGGTAAATCCGCTTGGGGAGAATGAGCGGCTATTCGCTGGAATCAATGAGCAGGCCCAGGCGTTCAGGGACTACATCAAGGAAAATCCACAGATCGTAGATGCGATCGCAAAATCCCTTGAGGATGGCATGCAGGTGGCCATGACCTCAATCGCGGGGCTGGCCCAGCAGACGCTTGATTTTTTGAAGCAGAATCCAACTGCAATAGCAGATGCGGTTAAGAACCTTGGCACCCTACTGCAGGGCATGGGCAAGCTCCTAGAGCTGATCAATTTTTCCCTGTATGGTTTCCGCAAACTTGGAGCCGCGATCTCCTCCACTGGCGAAGCGCTGGCTAAGGCCACGGGTAATTTTGATTACAACACCAACTCGGCAGGATCACGCATTGATGAGCGTCTGACCCCTGAGCTATTCACTGAGCTAGCAGGAGAGGTGGGCGCAACGCCTGCTCAGGTTACCGAAATAAAGGGAGCGATCGCCAAAAAGGCCCAAGAGAGTGTTGGCTTTTTGGCGAACTTAGTCCGAGGGGATGAGTACTATAATGCCTACGATACAGCGGCGCGCGATGAGCTTTATAAGTTTGCGCGCAGTCGAGGGATTACTAATTTAAGGGAGCGGTTCGGCAAAGGAAGCGCTCAAGGCAATGAAAATGGCTTGGTTAGCCCCATCCCAGGGGCAACCAGCTCCAATGGTGGGGGATATCCCGAAGATTCTGGCCTAGATTTCTTGGTGCCAGAGGGGACAGAGATTGTCTCGGCCACCGGGGGCACCCTGGTTTATGCAGAGCGGGGCCATACGAGTTGGACGGAGGATGCGGCGAAAACTCGCCCCGGATACCAGCCCCCGCATAGTGTGCTGGTAAAACTAGATAAGCCAATTGAGGCATACGGAAAAACGCTTGCCTATGCCTACTACACCCATATGATCTCCGTTGCCGAAGATCTACTCGGCAAGGGGACGGATCACGGCAAGCCAGTGCGAATCCAGCCAGGGCAGCGACTGGGTGAGGTGGGAACTGCCAATAATGTGCCCCATTTGCATTTTGGATTGGTAGCAGATCGCGCTCAGACCTCTTGGCTGAATTACCAAGAGGTGCATGAGCTACTGTATGGCACCCGCGACACCAGCGGACGTGTTAGTGGCTCTGGGACCGCTGCATCTAGACGACCATCTGTGCCCAGCCGATCAGCCCAGATTCCAACGGCTGAGAGGAGATCCGGACCGAAGCTAGGTTCAAAGCAACAGGCATTGATTAGAGCTGCTAAAGAGATTGGGATGCCTCCCGAATGGTTGGCCGCGATTATCAGTAAAGAATCTGGTTTTTCCCCGTCGATCTACGGTGGGGAGGGTGGCAACTATATGGGGCTAATCCAATTCGGCCCAGCCGAGCGGGCCGCCTACGGTGCCAACTCAAAACAGTCATTTGAGGAGCAAGTGTCGGGTCCCGTTGTCCGGTATTTCAAAGATCGGGGCTTCAAAAATGGAATGACCATCGAGCAGGCATACGCGACTGTTCTAGGTGGCAACCCCCATGTAAATATTCACAGCCAAGATTCCTTTGGCACCAGTGTGGCCAGTGCCGCAAAAGGTCTGAAGTCCGGCGAGCACTATCAAGCGGCGATGAAGTTCTTAGGCGGCAAGGCTGGGCTGGCTGATCAGTATGGGATCGAGGATCAGAATCAGCAATTTTTTGCAGAGCAAGCCGAACGGCAGCGGATCCTAGAGGAGGCCCGCCAAAGGGCGGACACTCAGCGCCAGCAGCAGCAGCAGCTTTTGCTGAGAAATCGGGAACTTGATGATCAGCAAAAACTAGAACAATTTGACCTTGAAACGGCTCAAACGCCAGAGGGGCCGACAAAGGGACTGCGGGGCCAAAAGCGAACACAGCTTGAGCGTGAGTTATCTGCTCAGCGAGAGCTGCTGGAAATTCAGCAAGGGATCGAGAATCTAGATCTACAGCGCAAGCGCAAGCTATCTGGAGAAAGCTCTGATGCGCGTGACCTTTCTGCTGAAATAGCCTTTCTTCAGAAACGAGCAACACTTCTCAAGGCTTCCCTTGAGCTTCAAGCCAAAATCGATCAGGCGGAGAACCAAGCAAAAATCGATGGCCTGGTAATAGAAGCCGATGCAGCTGTTGCAGATGCGATCGACAACACGGAGCAGCTTCGTCTTTCTTACGGTGATCTAACTGAGGAGGTTAGAGACTCACAACTGAGCCGCCAGCTCAATGAGCAATTTGCCCCCTATAAAGATCAAGTGGTGGCAGCTATCCGCACGGTTTGGGAGTTGATCGAAACGAAAAAAGCGCTGGGGCTAGAGACGGAGCGGGAACAGCGTCAACTAGAGGCACTGCAAGCGGCCTATCTGGCCGTAATTGGCGTACAGCAGCAAGCGACCCAGAAAGCCGCGCTGGGTGAAGCCAATGCCCAACGGCAGGAGAATGCTAACCGAGAAATTGAGCTAGCACAGCTCAATGCCCAAATTGCAGAATATCGAGCCAAAGCCATTGAAGACCGAGCCGATCCGTTCTTGGAGGGCAATGAAATTCGTGAAGAAAACGCCCTAGCCGTTGCTCGCGCCCAACAGGAGTTGCAACAGGCGCAGTTGCAAGAGCGGCTGTTAGCGGCGCGTAGCAATGAAGAGCGGCTGGCGATTCAGCAGGTGATTGACAAAACCAAGGAGCTGAACGACCTGGAGCTGACCCAAATTAGCAGCCAGTTCGAAAATCTGGGTGACGTGATTGCCCAGGCAATTGGCTCAGCGTTACAGGGCTTTTTTAACGATCTCAAGCAAGTATTTGAAGGCACTAAATCTCTAGGAGACGCGGTTTTGAGCTTTTTTAGCAACTTATTTGGCCAAATTGCTCAATTTTTCTTCCAGCAAGGGTTGCGGGGTTTGATGGGTGTGATCAGCGGTGCCTTAGGTGGATTAATTGGTGGCGGTGCCAGCGCTGGCGGATCCGCTGGCGGCATTGTTGGCGGACTGATTGGTGGCTTTGCTGAGGGTGGCTATGTGAGCAATCGCTTGGGTTTAGTCAGTGGTGGTGAGTTTGTTTTGCAAGCGGCGGCGGTTGCCAATCTAGGCACATCTTTGCTTGAGGAGTTGAACCGATCAGGTCGCCCTTCCCGAAGTTTTAATCGGGTGGATTTTGAGGATCGCAATTCGAGTCGAAGGTCGGTCACTCCCCAAATCAATATGACCGTCATGACCCCAGATGCAAATTCCTTCCGAAAATCGGAGAGCCAGATCGGTCGTGAGGCCGGCGAGCTGTATCGGAGATCGGTGCTGCGAAATTCTTAGGGAAATCCAAAACTTTTTCTTATCTTCCTTCCTGCTCTTTTAAATAAAAATCTATTAGATCTATTTAAAAATCAGCCTATAGCCTGAGAGGGTTTCAGCCCCCGATCGCGACATCCCTGTCGTTTCGGCGACAGGGATGTCGCATCCTGTGATTCTGGCATGAGGGGTAGGGCGACATTTTTGTCGCGGGTCAAGCTCTCAAAATTTGGCGTGGGCGATAGTGTCAGATAGTGCCAAAATCTAGTCACAATTTTAGTCACAATTTTTTGAGCGATCGCTGAAACGTAAAGGCGGCACCCAGATTCGAACTGGGGGTAAAGGCTTTGCAGGCACCTACCCCCTGTGACTAGATTTGGCCTAAAACTCCCAGGCCGCCGTCCTAAAAACCCATGCAGCGACATTTTTGTCGCCTTCGGATTTGGTCGATAGTGTCAGATAGAATCAGATATTGCCAAAATCTAGTCACAATTTTAGTCACAATTTTTTTTTACAGATATGGAAGAACGGATGCTGAAATGGTTTGAATTCTCGCACCTGCCTCTGGGCTTGCAAGAGGTAGCCAAGCCCTTTATGGATTTGGCCATTTTTGAGATCGCAAATATTAAAGCAGGCCCAGAAAGGACTGCATCGCTAAGGAAGCTACTTGAGGCTAAAGATGCGGCAGTGAGAGCAGCCCTCTTCCCCGGTGGGTAGCCTTGCATGAATGGATGCTGATCGCCTGATTGCCGCGACAAATGCGCGGCTTAAAAAAGTGGCAAACCCGCTACGACTAGAGCGGCGGGGTCGCTGGCTATGGGCCAGGGGCATCTTGCCAGCCAAGCCTCATCTTTCTCAACGCCAGCCATATCAGCAAAGATTCGCCTTGCGGCAGCCGGTAACCCCGATCGGAATTCGGGAGGCTGAATTTATGTTGGCCCGAGCTGGCGCAGCAGTGCGATTAAAAGAGTTTGATTGGAATAATTGGATAACAGATCCAATCCTGAACCCCACGACGGCAGGTGATTGGATTGCTCGTTTCGAGCAGGATTACTGGCGCAAACGCAAGCGGACCTCAGCTAGTGCCCAAAACAACTGGAAAATATATCGCCAGGTATTTAATAAGCTGGCAGCGAATCAGCCCCTGACAGTGGATGGGTTGATTGAAGTATTGGCGATGATTGAGCCAGACACCAGGGCACGGCAACGGGCGGCCATGGTGCTTGCCAAGTTGGCAAATATGGCTGAGCTGCCCACAGTGGGAATTAAGGCGCTAGCTGGCAACTATTCCGCTAAATCCGTGGAGCCACGGGATTTGCCCAGTGATCCTGAGATCGAGACGATGATTGATGGGATAGCTAGTCTGGGCTGGCGGTGGGTGGCGGGAATGATGGCCGCTTATGGACTGCGCAACCATGAGGTATTTCACCTCAACCTGTCCGAGTGGCCGACGGTTTGGGTTGAGGACCCCACAAAGACGGGGAAGCGGTTTGTGTATCCATTGCATCCCCAGTGGTGCGATCGCTGGCAACTTTGCGATCGCAAATTCCCCGAATTACAGGGACTCTCAGGGAAGCATTTTGATTGGGATAATTCCCTACTAGGAACCAAAACCTCAAAGTGGTTTGCAAAGCACAACCTTTGCAAACCCTATGATTTGCGCCACTGTTATGCGCGGCGGTGCTTTGAACACCAATTTCCCGCCGACCTCACGGCAAAGCTGATGGGCCATTCGATGGCCGTTCAGCTCAAGATCTATCGCGCCTGGTGGGGAGAGGCGACTTATCGCCGCTTATATGAGGAATTGATTGCGGCCAATCATCAGTAATGGCATTGCAATTTATTCTTATCACCCTCGGGCTGATGCGGACAAAATGAATCCCTTCACTCAATTCTCCACTGCGGATCTTCCGAAAGATTGAGCTTTTGGAAAAGCCAGCGCCTAGGTGTTCTATTGCCTCTTTAATGCTCACCCATTCAGTCATGTTTATCTAGCTCGGACTGCTTGCTCTATGCCGTCGGGCCAGCCGCAAGCTGGTCCATCGTCAGTGGTACATCGAAGAACCCGAGTTGCCACGCCAGGATCAGGCTCGCCCAGGGCTGGCGAATACTCAGTGCAAGCATGGTGCCTCCTTTATTTCGCTCTTCTTAAAATTAAATCCGCTCTAAGTTGCTCTTCCATTTGTTACCTCGACTCCTGCGTCTGTGAGGAGCAATCGCCCCCCGAACTTATCCACCTCAGACTCGATATCGGATCGCTTTACAAAGGGCAAATGCAATTTGGCCGTCAGCCTCGCGGCTGTTTCGGCGAGACTTTCTGGTTTTTTCGGGATTGTGGGGGGCAGATCAAGATCTTCGATGATGGGCGACCTGGGCCTGGTAGAGGCCAAATAATCTGAGTAATGGCCGGTGAGTTCTTCTAGCCCGCTAGGGGTGGCCTCTCTCTTGTGGATAAATTTCTCAGCATCGCCAGCTCCGGCGACTTTGCCCGTGTGTTTCCGCCACACGGCGGTCAGGTAACCTTGCACGTAGGCCATAAATCCCGCAAGCAACTGAGGAGTCTGCCGCCAGGGGGGGATCGGCGGCTTATTATCGGTTTTCATCGATTCTGATAGTAGCGGTGGACTTGTTTCTGCTGGCGTTGATATCAGCGGCGCTGGAGACAGGATAATGATTGCCCCTTCTTTGGCAATCAACGCCAGGTCGCAGAGGTGCCTTATCGCTCTCTGGACAGACCGCACAGAGCATTGCAACTGCTCAGCAAAGGATCGTGTAGCCAAGGGAATCTGGCTCCCAAAGGGATGCTGACTTTTAAGCCAGAGGAGTAGATGCAGCTCAATCTTGGATAGCTCGCTAAACCCATCTAGTTCTGTTTTCTCAAGAGGATAGTAAACCATCAGTATTTACAGTGCTTTTTTTTCGACGGTGAACTGAAAATTTTTACAGTGCTGGCACTTTAATTCGCGTAGTGCGAGATCTTTACTTTCGAACTGAACCTGAAGTAAAAGGTGGCCCCCACAGAAGGGGCAATTATTCGCCAGGAGCCACAGGTAAATCGCATTATTTTCTCTGGCCTCGATCCGATATAGATATGAAATTTTATCGGCTCTGTATTTTCTAAGGCGATTCTGCCGCCAGCGATCCAGCCAATTCATTCGACGAACTCCACCCAGTAGATATTTTTCCGGGAACGATCTTGCTTCATATTAATGCGCAATCCGTTGTGGATTAGGCCCTTGCTTTTAGCCAGCCTTACCCAGCGGGATAGGCTGCAATTATTGTTCTTTGAATACCTGGTTTCTTTTAGTAAATCAACCAGATCATGGCAAAAGTAGCGCTCATATGGGGTCATGAGTTCGATCAGCGCCCTAACGATATTTGCCGCTTCATTAGAGAGCCTATTGGACTCAGATAGCGGTGGCTTGGCTGGTAAATGGGCAAAGTCTTCAACTGGCATTGGCTACCTCCGATCTCTGAATTTCGTGGGCGTATCGCCAGAAGCTAGGGCAATCTCCTGGATGGTCGGATAATCCGTAGATATATCCCTTCTCTGTACGCTCAATGACCGTTATGTAAAGCCCCACAAAGATCCCGTAGCAATAGATGCGATCGCCAAGTTCGAATTTATGCATTTTTCTCCATTTTTAACTTCTGCTTTGAGATCAGCCATCGCCATAGCCAGCGCCATCGCCATAGCCATAGCCATAGCCATAGCCATCGCCATCG
>JAAUUW010000140.1 GCA_012030735.1 Acaryochloridaceae cyanobacterium SU_2_1 | reverse complement strand
GTCATGGCGACTCTTCATGATGAAGTGCCGGACTGGACAAATGAAGAAGTGCGTAGCTTACTCGGCCAGTTTTTTATTCAGCGGTGAAACAGCCTTTAAGAAAGTTCAGTCCCTCAGTGGCGGTGAAAAAGCCCGTTTAGCCTTAGCTAAAATGCTGCTACGGCCTGTCAATTTACTCATTTTGGATGAGCCAACCAATCACCTCGACATCCCCGCCAAGGAGATGCTGGAATCAGCCCTACAAAACTATGCGGGAACAGTGGTGATTGTTTCCCATGATCGTTACTTCATCTCCCAGGTCGCCACCAAAATTGTGGAAATTTCGAGAGGGGTGACCTGCGTCTCTATCGAGGTGACTATCAGTATTATTTAGAGAAAATCGCCCAGGAACAGGCAGAGACCCGTCTGGCTCAGTTAGCCGCAGAGAAAACAGCCAAAGCCGCGGCCAAAAAGGCGAAGCAAAAAGCTAAATAACCCCATGGTTGATTTCTTGAGCAAATCCCCTGGCGAACCTGATAGAATTCTTGAAATTTCTCAGGTCTTTTCAGCGCTCTTGCCCTTAGCGAATCGCTAACATCCCTTGTCCTAGACTATTTGAGGCTTCCTATTGACCATGACAGAATCCCCTGTCTCACTGCAGTTGGGTGATCAGACTCAGAGCTTACCCTCCTATTTATTGCCTTCGGATACCTTTGTCGAGCGCCATATTGGTCCTCGCTCAGCTGACATTGACCAGATGTTGTCTGTGATCAAGATGGCCGATTTAGAGGCTTTAATTGATGCTGCTGTGCCTGCCCAGATTCGACTCCAGACCCCTCTACAGTTGGGTAAGGAACGGGGAGAAGCGGAGTTAATCCAAGAGTTGCGGGCGATCGCAACTCGCAACCAAATTTTTCGGTCTTATATTGGCATGGGCTATGCCCGCTGTATCACACCTCCAGTGATTCAGCGCAATATCTTAGAAAATCCAGGTTGGTATACCCAATACACCCCCTACCAAGCCGAAATTGCCCAAGGCCGGCTCGAAGCCTTGCTCAATTTTCAGACAATGGTGACTGATCTAACGGGCTTAGAAATCGCCAATGCCTCCCTCTTAGATGAAGGTACTGCCGCCGCTGAGGCCATGACCATGAGCTATGGCCTGCAAAAAAACAGACGGCTCAGGCTTATTTTGTCTCTGAGCTATGCCATCCCCAAACCATTGAGATTCTGCAAACCCGCGCCCTTCCCCTCGGCATTGAGGTGATTGTTGGTAATCATCAACAGTTTGACCCTGTTCCTCAGCCTATCTTTGGTGCCCTTCTCCAATATCCGGCGACGGATGGCACCCTTCATGATTACCGAGATTTGTGGAGGCGGTCCATACCGCAGGAGCCATAGTGACGGTGGCAACAGATTTGCTCAGTCTCACCCTCTTAACGCCGCCAGGAGAATGGGGTGCTGATATTGCCGTGGGTAATAGCCAACGGTTTGGGGTGCCCCTCGGATATGGTGGACCCCATGCTGCTTTTTTTGCGACCCGTGCTGCCTATCAACGCAAAATTCCAGGCCGAATTGTGGGCCTTTCCCATGACGTCCAAAATCAGCCTGCCTTCCGACTAGCCCTCCAAACCCGCGAACAGCATATTCGCCGGGATAAGGCCACCAGCAATATCTGCACCGCTCAAGTTTTATTGGCGATCATTGCAGGGATGTATGGGGTTTATCACGGTCCTCAAGGGCTGCAACAGATTGCCAAGCGGGTTCATGGACTGACTGGGTTGCTAGCAACGGGCTTAAAGCGGCTGGGATATGGTCTCAGGTCAGACTTATTCTTTGACACAATCACCGTCAACTTAGGGTCCCTATCCTGGACAGAATTGCAAAGGCGATCCCAGGCCCAACAAATTAACCTGCGTGGCCTAGATGACCAAACCGTGAGCATCTGCCTCGATGAAACCACCCGTCCCACTGATGTTTGGGATCTGCTCCAGTTGTTTGTCCTAGACCAGACCTTGGACTTTACCCTAGAAACTTTGCTGGGGGAAGTCTCCCTAGCTTATCCAGCCGCCTACCAGCGCCAGAGTGCCTATCTCAGCCAGCCTGTTTTTAATACCTATCATTCCGAGACAGAATTACTGCGCTATTTGCAACGACTACAGAACAAGGATCTTTCCCTAACGACCTCCATGATTCCCTTGGGATCCTGTACCATGAAGCTCAACGCTACGGCAGAGATGGTGCCGATTACCTGGCCCGAATTTGGTCAGCTTCACCCCTTTGTGCCCCTTGAGCAAGCCCAGGGCTATCAAGAGTTGTTCAAACAACTAGAGGAGATGCTGGCAGAAATTACGGGTTTTGCTGGGGTTTCTTTGCAACCCAATGCCGGTTCTCAAGGTGAATATGCAGGGTTATTGGTGATTCGCCAATATCACGAGAGCCGTGGTGAAGCTCATCGCCATATCTGTTTAATTCCTGAATCAGCCCATGGCACTAACCCTGCTAGTGCTGTCATGGCAGGCATGAAGGTGATTGTGGTTACCTGTGATGACTTGGGCAATATCGATATGGTCGATTTAGCCCATAAAGCAGCAACCTATCAAGACAATTTATCGGCCTTAATGGTGACCTATCCCTCTACCCATGGGGTATTTGAGGAAACTATCCAAGAGATCTGTCAGTTGATTCATAGCTATGGCGGTCAAGTCTATATGGATGGGGCTAATCTTAATGCTCAGGTGGGGTTATGTCGCCCGGGCGATATTGGTGCGGATGTCTGTCATCTGAATTTACACAAAACATTTTGCATTCCCCATGGTGGTGGTGGACCAGGGATGGGACCGATTGGTGTTGCCCCCCATTTATTGCCCTTTATTCCCCAGCATCCTGTGGTGACCATGGGTGGGAAACAAGGGATTGGGGCGATCGCAGCTGCGCCCTGGGGCAGTGCCAGCATCTTGCCGATTTCTTGGGTCTATATTGCCCTGATGGGTGCAGAGGGGTTAACCCAAGCCAGCAAAATTGCCATTCTCAATGCTAACTATATTGCCCAGCGCTTAGAGCCCTATTATCCGGTTTTGTACAAGGGGAAAACGGGGTTAGTGGCCCATGAATGCATTCTGGATCTACGCGGTGTGAAAAAGACGGCCAATGTGGAGGTGGAGGATGTCGCAAAACGACTGATGGATTACGGCTTCCATGCGCCGACGGTTTCTTGGCCGGTGCCCGGTACAATCATGATTGAGCCAACGGAGAGTGAATCTAAGGCAGAGCTGGATCGCTTTTGTGAGGCGATGATTGCTATTCGGGCTGAGATCGCTGAAATTGAGGCCGGACAGGCTGATGCTGAAGATAATGTTCTCAAAAATGCCCCCCATACTGCGGCAAGGGTGATTGCTGAGACTTGGACTCACAGTTACTCCCGCGAGAAAGCCGCCTACCCAGCGCCTTGGACCCGTGATGCTAAGTTCTGGCCGGCGTGAGTCGGATTGACAATGCCTATGGCGATCGCAACTTAGTCTGTACCTGCGCGCCCCTGGCCGCCTATGCAGAAGCCTCAGCCTCTTGACCTAAGAGTTTTTGGTTGGGTTTATTTTGAGGGGCAACTCTAGCCCCTCTGCCTCGGGTTATGCCTCCCACCGATAAGGCCTTACATTACAAGAGGGGAGAGGGCATCTGGGGTACAATCAGCTGCATGATCGCCACATCTTGCCAACGGCCCCCCACATAGCCAATTTCCTGCTGAATACCCACCCTTTGAAAGCCAAACGCTTGGTGAAAGTCAATGCTGCCTTGGTTTGTGGCTACAATTTTCACCACGACATGGTGATAGCCAAGGCTGGCAACCTTGTCTAAGAGTGCCTTTTGCAGCAAGGAACCATAGCCCTTGCCCCGTTGGGTAAAGGTCAAGTAGATCGAGGTTTCACAGCAGAGGCGATATCCAGGTCGGTCGCTATAGCGTTTGAAGATAGCCCAGCCTAAAATTTTCTGATCGAGTTGGGCGACTAGCAGTCCTTCGCGATCGTTAAACTGCTCAACCCAGCCCTGAATCTCTACAGCGGTGAAGAGATCTGTGTCAAAGGTGATCTGCTCGGTTGCGATCGCTTCGTTATAGATCTTGGCGATTACCCCATAATCCTTGGGAATACAAGATCTCACCACAACTTGCTCTAACTGAGACATCTCATCCGTAAGCGTTACAAAATAAGCATTTGCCCTTCGATCATAGACTTAAGCTTGTAGCCACCACAACCAGGCAAGACCTAACTGCCGGTGCCATATCGCACTTTCCTCACTCTAGGTAGAGACAACCGAAGACGTTGATATCTCCTCAGAGCCATGTCTGTTTATGGGTAATTCTTCAGGAGGTAATATTCGCAGAGGGCGATAGAGCAGGATCAAACTGGGTAAGGCGGTCAAGACTGCTCCACAGCTTTGGCACCGCACTCGACAGATGGGGAATAGGGAGTGGTTCTGGTCGCAAATCCTTGAGGAATTTGCTCTGCTTGCCGTTGAGCGGCTAGGGACGCTTCAATAAGTTTGAGCAAGGCTCTGTGCCTTTTGACCGCTACCAAGTCTAGATAAGCTTGCCTAGTTCTGCCAAGGTAGATAACCGCTGTGTGTTTTTTTGCTTGGGCCTCGTTCAGACATCCCTTGGCCTCTCGGCTGGTTGTACTTTAGACCTATGCTGCTCGGGAGCCCTTGTTCTCAAGCACCAATTTTTAGACCATCTGCCTCAACAGTTCAGTCTCAAGGAAGATTCTTGACTGGGTAACCTAAACAGATAGCCTTAAGGAACTTATGTCCCCAGGAACTTCTCTCTCTCTTGAACCATCATCAAAGGCATGCGTATAACAGGCTAGACATCTTTAAAATCTCCACCTATCCCTCCTGCCCCCAGCCCTAGACTCCATGCCCAACCCCCTATTTTCCCTTACTCGTTCTGGTTTTACCCGCACTTCACACCAGGATATAGCCCCCCACCAGATCCCTGCAGCCCAGTTGGGTGAGACAATCCCAACGATGGATCATCATGGGATGCCTGACTCTACCTATTCAATTACCCTTCCCCTGCCCCCCTTTATCTGTAAACCCAAACCCCCAAAACTGCTCCCAAGGTAACTCGTCCCCGTCCCACCTCCCCCCAAGAGTCCTACCCATCCGATGCTGAGGAACCGGTTACTTCCCCTAGTCCCTCAGGCCGGAGCACTAGGTCCATCACGCAAATGTCTGAGCAAGTATATGCAGAAATCAATGATATTCGTCGCAGCAATGGCTTGCGTCCCTTGCGCTGGCATGATGGCTTAGCCAAGGTGGCTCGTCAACATAGCGAGAATATGGCGGTCAATAATTTCTTTAGCCATACCGACCGGCAAGGTGACACTGCCTTAGAGCGAACTCAGCGGGCTAGAATTCCTTTCAAAGTGGTGGCTGAAAATCTTGCCTGGAGTGATGGCGCCCCTGATCCCGTGGCGATTTCCGTGGATGGATGGATGAGAAGCCCTGGTCATCGCCAAAATATACTCCGTCCAGAGGTAACAGATACTGGTGTGGGGACTGTTCGCCAAGGCAATGCGGTCTACTTCACCCAACTGTTTATTCGCCGCCCATAAACTGGGCGTGATCTGAGGCGTAAAAGTAACGTTGTTTGAAGTTTGTCCATATTTTAGTAGAACTGGCAAATACACTGCTGTAAACTAAACACGTTATAGGATACTTGACTATACAGTTGTCTTTTGAAAAGCATCCGGCGATAACATACTCCTGTTAGCGTCATCAATTTTTTGGAGCTCTTATTCGATGTCTCACACAGTCAAAATTTATGACACTTGCATTGGATGCACTCAGTGTGTCCGGGCCTGCCCTACAGATGTTCTAGAGATGGTTCCTTGGAATGGGTGTAAGGCTGGTCAGATTGCCTCATCCCCCCGAACAGAAGATTGTGTCGGCTGTAAGCGGTGCGAAACGGCTTGCCCTACTGATTTTCTGAGCATCCGAGTCTATTTAGGCGCAGAAACCACCCGCAGCATGGGCTTAGCCTACTAGGCATCTTGGCTATTGCCATCGATTTGAGTCATGCTTGCTATATTCCATTAATTAAAACGGGGAAGCAACCGCTTCTCCTTTTTTATGAGAAATTGCCTATACTAATCATGGCATTCTGTCTCTTTCAGCATCACGCTGATTCCCTCGGCACCATGAACGATAGGTATGGCTGAATCCCTAACAATCTGGGTAAATGAACAACTGGATCCCGCTGGATTAGTCTATGCCTGTATTGCCTGTATCGATCAACAGCAGGCCCAAGCTTGCCACCAATCTTTTCTTGATAATTTAACTCAAGACCAAAAGTCCGCTGGATGGCAAGCCAGGCTGAGAATTGTTGAGTCCTGGGATGAGGTGCCCACCTCTGCGCTAAAGCTCAGTTAGTGAAAGGCATCAAGGGCTCTGGTTTATGGTGAAACTTGAGTCTGTTGAAATTGCTGTTTCTCTTTGGTTAGTCCTGAAAAAGCTGGCGCAGAATTCGCTAATTTATGTTCTCTAGTTATGCAGGAATAGTTGCTTGAGGATAGATTAGGCCGATTGTCCTTGTTGAGAACTTTTTCATAGCTGGCCAAGTTAGCTCAATTTAGGCAGGTATTTGCAGATTTGTAACGGATCCTCAGGATCGATGAGGAGATAATTGCACCTATGGCTGACAAGGCTTCCTTAAGCATTATTGGTTGGCGAGAGTGGATATCGCTACCCGAGCTAGGCATTGTAGACATTAAAGCCAAAATTGATACTGGGGCGCGGTCCTCTGCCTTGCATGCCTTTGATCTTGAGCGATTTCAAGCCCAAGGAACAACAATGCTCCGCTTTAAGGTCCACCCGATTCAAAGGGATAGTGTCACCACCATTGAGGCTGAGGCCGAGCTGATAGAAGAACGTCAAATTCGCAATTCCGGCGGTCATATCCAATTACGGCCCGTGATTCAGACGGTAGTCTCTTTCCCCCAGCTTGAGGGCTATTGGCCTATCGAGTTAACGCTTACCAATCGCAGTCTAATGGGGTTTCGAATGCTATTAGGGCGGCAAGCAATTCGTCATCGGTTTGTGATCGATCCGGGGCGCTCCTATCTTCAAAGTGCTGCCTCTATCCCTAGACAACACAGATATCCTCTTTGAAATTATGAAAATTGCCATTCTCTCTCAGCAAAAGACGCTCTATTCTACCCGTCGCTTAAAAGAGGCGGGAGAAAAGAGAGATCATGATGTACAGGTGATTGATTATCTGCGCTGTTACATGAATATTTCGGCTCATAAGCCTAAGGTGATTTTTCAAGGTCAAGCTTTAGAAGGCTTTGATGCCGTTATTCCCCGCATTGGGGCTTCCAAAACCTTCTATGGCACAGCAGTTGTCCGTCAGTTTGAGGTCATGGGGGTATTTACGGCTAACGAATCCCAGGCAATTTCTCGCTCTCGGGATAAACTGCGCTGTCTGCAAATTTTATCTCGTAAGGGCGTTGGTTTGCCTGTAACAGGATTTGCCCATTCTGCTAAGGATATTGAGGGGTTAATTGAAAGTGTCGGCGGGGCACCTTTGGTGATTAAGCTGTTGGAAGGTACCCAGGGGATTGGGGTGGTGCTAGCGGAGACCTATCAGGCTGCCAAATCTGTGATTGAAGCGTTTCGGGGGTTGGATGCCAATATTTTGGTTCAGGAATTTATCAAGGAAGCGGGGGGGATGGATATTCGCTGCTTTGTGGTGGGGGATCGCGTCATCGCAGCCATGAAGCGCCAAGGAGCACCGGGAGAGTTTCGCTCTAATATCCATCGAGGTGGGAGTGCTTCTAAGATTAAGCTTACCCCAGAGGAGC
>JAAUUW010000139.1 GCA_012030735.1 Acaryochloridaceae cyanobacterium SU_2_1 | reverse complement strand
TGGTCACAACCGACAAGTTTTTAACGGATTGCGATCATATATTGCAAAGACAACCGAACTCAGCCCAAGCCTTTTTTATTTCGAGGGCGGGCCTGCCAGCGCTTAGGACATATAGACCTATCAACCACGGCCTATTCCCAAGCCATCGCCCTAGACCGTAACTATGGGCAAGCCTTTTACCATGAGGTCTTGCTCAGCAAGAGAGCAAGCCTCGGCAAGCCATTCAAGACTTGCAAACCGCCGCTAGTTTATTTCGTCAGCAGGGACAGTTTGGTAATTATCAACGGGCGATCGCAACCCTCAAGGAGCTCAATCGTCAGCCCCTACAATTGATGTTGAATCTGCCCAGCAATCTGATCGCTTTCCTAGAGCTGGCCTTGAAAACTTTACCAAGTCTACTGATCAATCCTGGCCATGCCCCGTTTCTCACTTGGCAAAAGATATTGCCCTATCAGAGCATTGGCATGAGTTTCATCTTTGCCAGCCTAGTCTGTGGCTGTGTCATTGGCGGCAGCCAGGGGATAGCGGATTCCCTGAATCTATCCATCTTGCAGCTTATTTTGTTGAGCTCTGTTGTCTTTTGCAGTCTCGTGTTAACGGGGGGGCTAATGCGTCAGATGGTCGGTCAAGGGGGGAGCTGGTCAGGAGACTTTTTAATCGCAGGTGCAACCCTCCTGCCCTTAGGGTTATGGGCCATCCTAGCGGCTCCAATCGCCGCCTATCTTGGACGACTAGAGTTTATTGCCCTCAGCCTGTTTGCGGGCAGTTATGCCATCCTGACGTTATATGGAGGCTATACCAGAATTGGACAATTATCAGAACCGCTAGCAGCCTTAGCGGTACCTGCGGCCTTACTCGTAACCTACGGATTAACAATGCTGTTGTATAAAGCTCTGACGCTGCAATTGGTTTAAGGAACTGGCTACCTCCCCCCTGCCCAGAGGTCTTTCTCAGAGTCATGATTCTCCACAAGAATTTGCTATTCTGAAACAAGCTAGATTTCGCCTAACACAGCTTGTGGCAAGGCTCCACTCAAAAAATAACTTAATCTTGTTTCCTCTCTATTCTGGTAATGACTGACTATGGATCTCAAAACTATCTTATTGGGGTTAACCCCCTTCTTTGTCGTTCTTTGCCTCTTCTTTGGCACCCGCAATGGCTTTTACGACTCTGAGGATTATCATGGCAATGGCTCCGCTCATTAAGCTTGGATCCCTCGCTTAGTCTAGCCCTCTAACTCAATCTTGACCTGCAAGCATGAAAGGGTTTAAGGCTTTTTTAAAATGCTTTAAACTGCTCCACAGATTCTAGCCGAGTAGACTGCTTGCCAGATAATGCGATCGCTAATCAGACTCAAGCCTTGATCTATCCTTCCTGATCCACCCCTCAAGATGACCCATGCTTGAAGAAGACAAGATTACGGCTGAATCCCCTAGTATCAATCAGCACGCCAATGGAGAAGCGCCTTTAAATCATGCTGCTACCCAGGCATTAGTAGCCTCTGTAAAAGGTCTAGGACTAAATAAGATTCAGCGGCATCTGTTCATCTGCGCTGATCCAACCGTGAGCAAATGTTGTGACCCAGAGCTAGGGTTAGCATCCTGGACTTATCTCAAGAAACGCCTTCAGGACCTCAAACTTGATAAACCCAGTCCCACAAGCGCCAGCATTATTTATCGAACTAAAGCCAATTGCCTCAGGATCTGTCAACAAGGTCCTATCCTCCTTGTTTATCCCGATGGAGTATGGTATCACTCCGCCACAGTGCCTGTGCTGGAACGAATTATCCAAGAACATCTGATCGGTAACCAGGTGGTTAAGGACTATGTTTTTTTCAACAGCCTTTGCCGACCCTCTCCTAGGGACCCATTTTTTATTGTTTTTGGCCAGGAGCAGCAGTAGGACTAGGGCTTGGCTGATTCAGTTGCATAAAAAACAAGCTACCGATTGCTGTCCCTAAGAGTACAAATAGACAGGCCAAGAGCATCCATAGACGAAAACCGGATTGATCGATAACAGTTTGCATCCGTTCTCGCGCTTTCCCCCCTGGAGAGAGTTCTAAACCCTGGCGGTCTAGTTCAGGAATTGTCTCAGAAAATCTGGCTCGGGATGTTTCTTGGTCCACAAGGGACTTGGCATCAAAGTTAAGGGAACCAGAAGAGGCTGGCGCAGTACCCATCTCTAGGTCACTAGCGACCAAGGTTGCCTTCGGGTTTAAAGCACTAGATTTTAGACTCTGAAAGTCCTTGCATTCAATAAATTGAATAAACTCGGCTTCTCCCATGGAGACGATGAGATATGAGGCTTTAATTTTTTTGCCGAAACCGATAATATCTCCATCCACTAAATCATGGGATGTACTGGGTTTGCCATTGACAAATACCCCATTAGCACTGCGATTTCCCTCAGAATCACCATCTATAAGCCGATATCGGTAACCTTTGCCCTCGGGTGCTGGCAGACGCAATAAAATGGCGTGTTTACGAGAAACTGTCGGTGAATTGAGGGGAATGGCATTAGACTCATCTCGACCAACGGAATAGGCAGCTGCACCGAGCGAGATCGCAAGGCGTTTCCCATCATTAATAACCAGAACATGGCGTTCAGTTGCAACGTGCTTTTGATCAAGCATATCTATAAGATTCCTAGGAAAATCACCTGTTGATCTGTCAATGAATTACCTTGTTAGTTGATTCCAGCCTTAAGCGTGATCAACTATTGATGAGGGCTATTTCTAGGATTCCCAGAAAGCCACTGCTTCTGTATCTAGAACTGCGAGTTTGATTTTCTCACCCCTTAAGGATGGGGTTGTCAGAGGAATTATGAAACAATAGAATCAACCCAGCCCTACTTAATATTCCCTTTGTGCTTCGATGGCAAACAAATATACCGTAGAAATTCATCACCAAGACGCCGTCCATACAATCAGCGCTCCTGAAGATATAACTATCTTGCAAGCCGCCCAAGAGGCAGGCATCGATCTGCCTAGCTCTTGCTGTGCAGGTGTTTGTACAACTTGCGCCTCTTTAATTCATGAAGGGGAAGTTGAGCAATCTGATGCCATGGGCCTCAGCCCCGATTTATTGACCCAGGGCTATGTGTTGCTCTGTGTGGCCTATCCTCGCTCTGATCTCAAAATTGAGTCTAACAAGGAGGAGCTTGTCTATCAATTACAGTTTGGCCAGAGTTAAAGAGACCTCTCGGGCAATACTGCCGTTGTATTGTATGCACTACAAACCTACTTCCTTACCCACCAGAGAGATAACCCATGACCACCCATTTCATTACTGCCGAAATTGACCTACAGGAGTCTTCAGCAGATCTCCATGCCAATATTAACAACCAACTCCAAACCCAGGGAGAACCTCTGCGCTGGGCAGTGACCCAGGTAGAGGCGGGCAAAGCCCAGATAGAAGCTGTCGTTTTATCTGGGGTAGATGAAGCTCCTTGAGGGCAGCCCAGCGTCCTTTTACCGTTGTACTGCTCGTACCCACGGGTATTGGTGCAGCCATGGGCGGATTTGCAGGAGATGCACTTCCCATTGCGCGTACCATTGCTGGCATCTGTGATTGCCTGATTACCCATCCCAATGTTTTGAATGGTGCGCAGCTCTACTGGCCCCTCGCCAACACCCTTTATGTCGAAGGATATGCCCTTGATCAATGGGCAGCAGGCAAATGGGGCTTACAACCTGTGCATAGCAACCGCATCGGCCTAGTGCTAGATCAGGGGATTGAACCTGATTTATGCCTTCGACAATTACAAGCTGCTGATGCCGCTCGGGCGACCCTGGGGCTTTCCCTCACTGATGCAATAACAACCGATGCACCCTTAGGGGTTACGCTCCAAACCGCTCCCTCTGGGTCGACTTGGGGAACCTTGGAAAATCCTGATAGTTTGCTGCGAGCTACTGATCAATTGATCCATCACCATGGGGCAAGGGCGATCGCGTGGTAGCTCGGTTTCCCGATCACCCAGACAGCGAGGTCTTAAGCCGCTATCGCCAAGGCCAAGGCGTCGATCCCTTAGCAGGGGCAGAAGCCATCATTAGTCATTTAGTGGTGCGTACCTTTGGTATTCCCTGCGCCCATGCGCCTGCCCTATATCCCCTGCCCCTTGATTCCCAGATCAATCCTCGGGCAGCGGCGGAGGAACTGGGCTATACCTTTTTGCCATCGGTTTTAGCAGGACTCGCCCATGCCCCCCAATTAGTGCGTGAGCCTCAGCGAGGCCAGGACATTTGGGTTGAGCAAGGGGATGCCGTAGTTGTGCCCGCAACGGCCTGTGGTAGTAGTGCCCTGCTGAGTTTCAGTCAACGTCAGATCCCCATCATTGCTGTGGCTGAAAATACGAGTCGGATGCAAGTGACAGCTACCGACTTAGGCATGACCTGCCTGAGGGCTAATTCCTATTTAGAAGCCATCGGCTTATTAGCAGCCCTCAAGTCCGGCGTGGACAGGGCCGCCCTGCGACCCGTACTCCAACCGATTCGCAACTTGCCAATTGCTCAGTAGGGCCTTGTGCGGTCTCGCGCATAAACTGGTAGGTTAGATGGAGTATCTGCCTTCTCCATTGACCTGTGGTTGAATCTCCGCATCAACATCCTGAATTGGAGTCTTTGACTCGCACTCAAGTGCTCATCGCCATGGGAGTAACAGCGGTGCTGTTGCTGTTGGCCACGAGAATTTGGCAGCATTTTGATCGTCTAGCGACCTTACCCTTCCGCTGGAATCCTCAACATATTCTCTTGGGAGGAGGACTTGCCTTAGGAATTACGGCTCTCAGTGCCGTGATTTATCAGCTTTGGCCCCAGTATCGTGCCTCAGCAACGATTTACCTACAGCTGGTCATTAAGCCCTTAACTTGGAGTGATCTACTCTGGTTAGGGCTTTTGCCGGGACTCAGTGAAGAACTGTTGTTTCGAGGGGTGATGTTGCCTGCCCTCGGCTTAAACCTGACAGGGTTGGTTTTGTCCAGTCTCTGTTTTGGGATTCTTCATCTGAATGGACTGCGGCAATGGTCCTATGTGGTTTGGGTGACTGTTGTGGGCCTCTTGTTGGGCTACAGCACCTTGGCCACTGGTAATCTATTGGTACCTGTGACGGCCCATGTGTTGGCCAATATCATTACGGGCTTGTCTTGGAAGATAACCCATCCAGCTCGCTAGCCCCTAGACAAACCCTCTACCTCTAAGCAATCTTTTTATCACCCTTGCCTAGCCTGGAAAGAGCAATCCTTGCTGGGGGGCTTGGCTAAAATAAATTTCCTGAATATCGACGGGTAATGCATCTTGCAGATCATGGTAGGCCGATTGGACCTGTTGGGCTATCTCAGCAGCGGTGAGTTCTTGGCCTTCGACAGCCATCACCCCCATAATGCGCTGCTCCTGCCAGTGAAAGGTTTGGGATAAAACCAACAGTAAACGAGAGAGCGGCGACACATGATCTAAGGCTCTTTGTAAATAGCACCACAGGGGGGGCGGTGCGATGTTGAGAGAATATTGAATTGTTTCAATGGGGGGCAGCTCATCTTGAGAGATGCAGGTCGCCACTTTACTCAAGACCCAAGCTTGCAGGTCAAAGTTAGACTGAGTTGGCTCCATCACTAGATGCCCGAGTTCATGAAAAATATTGCGCCAAACCCTAGCAAATAGATAGTCCACTTGTAGGGGAGATCGTGCCATATTGCGAATGAGCGTATAGGACAAAGCCCCAAACCGGCAAAAAATAGCCGTAAAATACTTGCCTTGGTCAGGTTGGGATTGAAAGTCTCTGACTAATGCTTGATCGGAACAGTCTAAGAGCGGCTGGATCAGGGGATGACGAGTTTCAGGAAAGTCTGGCAGTTGCATAAGGTGAGCATGATTAACGTGCAAAGGGCATACTAGAAGACTATGAGGACAATCCTTGGGGGATGCTGATCCTAGCCAATGTCAAATTTGGCAGACAAACGCGATCGCAGATCGCTTCCCTACCTTATCGAATAACCTAGCAACAGGGAACTGTGAGCGAGCAAATGTTGGTCAATCAATGTAAAAGCTAGCGTTATGACCCTCTCTGTCTCGGATGAGATCTGTTATGATCAATTTTGCTCACCTGGAGAGGTGGCTGAGTGGTCGAAAGCGGCAGATTGCTAATCTGTTGTAGGGTTTATGCCTTACCGAGGGTTCGAATCCCTCCCTCTCCGCTTTTTGCACGCTGTTGTTTGGAGTATCTTTCATGGGCAAGCAATGCCAGTTAACCGGCAAAAAAGCCAATAATGCTTTTGCTGTTTCTCATTCACACCGTCGCACTAAAAAGCTGCAAGAAGCTAATCTTCAGTGGAAGCGTGTTTGGTGGTCTCAGGGAAAACGTTGGGTCAGACTCAAGCTCTCGACTAAGGCGATTAAAACCTTGGAGAAAAAAGGTTTGGCTGCATTTGCAAAGGAAGCAGGTATTAATTTAAATCAAGTTTAATGGGGCTTTTGCCGCCAAAAATGGCCTTGCGAAGTGATTCAGGCGGTTTTTTATGCTTGAGCTACCATCTCTTTCATCAGAGACTCTATGGGCGATTCTAGAGGAAAGGATGACCGATCAGATGGTTAATGCCTTGTTATGGCATTACTTAGGGTATCGCTATGATCAAGCTGAGCAAAGATGGGATACCTCTCAAGTTTCAACTGTATGGCTAGAGGCTTATCCAGAGCCGCCAAATTTTATTGACAGTCGGCCGGCGACTATCAAGTTGACGCGATCGATTCCTCCAGAACATAAGCAGTTATTAAAGGAAGAGCTTGGCTTTCCTGGCTATCGAGTGGATCAGCTCAATCCGAGACGAACCCGCCGAGCAACTGCTGTGAACTGGTTTTTACATTATTTAAAAGAACATCCTGAGTCAGCCTAGGGGTCGGTTAAGTTTTTTTGGCATTGCTGACTAAGATGCTGGTTACAATCATTGCCCAGCCTATCTCTAGCGCTCGAGGATCTGCTCGAAAATCCGCTAGTTAAACATTGACAGGCTGCTTGGCATTGGGCTTTCGCCAGTCTGCCGATGGAGTAAGGCTTGGAAATCAGGGTGATCTTGAAGCTCTGCGAAGTCTGGATCTGTGCTGGCTAAGGTACGAATCTGCTCAGGATGTAGTTGGAAAGCTTTTGTTAAGCTGGAGATCGCAGCATCGATCTCTCCTAAATGGGCCTGACAGCAGGCTTGGTTATACCAAATTTGATCGTTCTGAGGATCAAGCTGCAGGGCTTGGTGATGGGCAATAAGGGCGGCAGGATAGTCTTCCATTTCTAGGAGGGTTAGCCCTTGGGCTGCCCATATGTCTGGATCTAGAGCATGAATATCTAAGGCTGACTCAAAGGCAATGAGCGCTTCGGTAGGACGATCTAATTCTTTGAGGGCTAAGCCTCGTCGGAACCAAGCCTGGTAGAGATCGGGTTGTCGTTTAAGGGCTTGATCATAGCTGGAAATTGCTGCTGGAAATTGCTCTAACCAAGAGAGGGCAATACCGCGATCGCACCATATCAAGGGACGATTAGCATCGCAGATGAGCGCTTGATCATAGCTGTAGATCGCCTCAGAATAACGATCTAAATGTGCCAATAATGTGCCATGGAAATACCAATCCATCACTTGAGCCGTCCCCATCTGCAAAGCCTTGTCATAGCTTTGCACCGCTTCCTCGTAGGCCCCCAATTGACAATAGGCGATCGCTCGATTATTCCAGCTCTCTAAGTGAGTGGGACGATAGGCCAAAGCTCGATCAAAGCTCTTAATGGCCTCTTGATATCGCTTGAGTTGACAGAGAAGACAGCCGCGCTCAAACCAAACCTCATGGGTATTTGTCCCATGGGCAATGGCAAGATCGTAACTGGCTAAACTAGCTTCAA
>JAAUUW010000138.1 GCA_012030735.1 Acaryochloridaceae cyanobacterium SU_2_1 | reverse complement strand
GCGAGGCTTAAAGAACCTTAATTCGCAATTCACTCCAAATTTAGGTATCTTCTGCCTCCAAAGAGGCCCAGTTCTTATCCAGTGTAGTGCATCTCTCCTAAAATCAACCTCAGTGGATAAAAGTTAAGTTATCTAAGAAAAGTCACGTTAGGCAATTGCCTTACAGAGAGATCTAGACCTATCCTTACAGTGATAGGTATCTAGCAGCTATACCCCTAAAGCTATTCTATGCGAAGTTTGTTATGCCCTTAAAGGCAGTTTTATTCGACTTTAATGGTGTGATTCTTGATGATGAGCAAATTCACCATCAAATTGTTGCCGACCTCATGCGCCAAGAACAGTTCACCCTTTCCCAAGAGGACGTTCAACATTACTGCGTGGGTCGCACAGATCGCGCATGCTTCCATGATTTGTTTGCCCTTCAAGGACAACCAATCAGCGAATTTCGCCTACGTCGCCTCCTCAAAGTTAAAGCCAAAATCTATCGCCAGCACTTAGAAACCTTAGACAAGTTACCCTTATTTCCAGGATTAATGGAACTATTGACGCAAATTCAAGCCGCTCAACTAAAATTAGCCATTGTCAGTGGTGCCTTACGGGCTGATATTCGCGCTGTCCTCAAACGCCTATCCTTAGACTCTATATTTCCTGTGGTGGTAGCCGCTGAAGATGTCAAAGCCAGTAAACCCGATCCGAGTGGTTATCAATTAGCTATGAAGCGATTAAATCGGCAGCATCCTGGATTAAATCTGTCTGCCAGTGATTGTCTAGCTATTGAAGACAGCTTTGCAGGCATTCAAGCTGCCAAACAAGCCCAAATTTCCGTGGTTGGGGTGGCCCATACCTTCCCATTCCATATGATCCAGCGACAGGCAAACTGGGCAATCGATTACTTGGATCAACTAGAGCTAGATCGAATCCAAGCGGTGTTTAACCGTTAGGGGACAAACCCCTATCCCCTAAACTTGGGGATTAAAGCGCGGCAGAACAGCATTTAAACAGCGGCAGGCTGCAATAACTTGATATTAGAAAATTGAATCTCGGTGACATGGGTTTGACCTTGCTCATGGGTACGCATCACTTGACGAGTCATCAGGTAATATTGACCGACTTGCTCGTAAGTATCTTCGAAGTCTATTTGCCGAATCAGATCCTGTGTGGTGGGATTGCGAAACACCGCATTGTAACGAGAGGAAATATAACCTGACCCTGTCTGCAAGCTTGCCTTGTGATGAATCACAAAGGCCATCCGCCCCATTACTCGACTGACTAAGCTAATTTGGTTATCTCGCACAGAGTAATTCGAACCCATGGCATCTCCTTCTACCACAATCTCTTGGGCTCCTGAACTATCCAGTGTGCCTAGGCTAAAATGGTTGCTTCCATGGGCTTTCTCAAAGGGGGTATATTTGCGATGGGTTACCACATCTCGCAGTTGGGTATACAAAGACTCTGCTACTGACTCAGTATCGATATCAGCAACCTCAACCGTTAAATCCGCATTGACTCGCATCTTGCCGATATATACAGCATCAGCCTGTTTAAACTCAACATCTGCCCTATAGCCGGGAAAATCACTGTCCCAGGTATAACGATTTTCGTAGGCTGTCTTAAATAGATCACGGGCACTTGTCTGAGCCGTCATTACATGGACTCTCCTTACTCATTCACGCAATAGACCTTGTTTATTTAAGTCTAGACTAACTCCTACCTAACCTTAGCCATTTTACCCATCGAGCCAGTGGGATATTCTGCTCATCGGCCCCTCTGGGTAATCATGAAAATTCTTGATTTACAACTTAAGTCCGCTTATTGCTTACATCAATGCTCTAGAGTTCTAGGCCCTCTGATTGCCTCACCTATAAGCCTTTGCTGCTTGCACCCAGGTAAAAAACTGGAGATCAGACTATGCACCGCTCAAGAACTCGTGAACGATCTTGAGAATACGCTGGGAGGCTTTGCCATCTCCAAAGGGATTGACAGCTCGAGCCATCGCCTCATAAGCCTCTTGATTTTGAAGCAGATCGGCGGCGGCTGAAGCGATGCTTTCGGGGCGAGTGCCAATCAGTTTGGCGGTACCTGCGGTAACGGCTTCGGGTCTTTCTGTGGTTTCCCGTAACACTAAAACAGGTTTTCCTAGGCTAGGGGCTTCTTCTTGGAGACCGCCTGAATCCGTCAACAATAAGTGGCATCGCTGAATCGCACCCACCAAGTCTGTATAGTCTAAGGGTTCCGTAAGAAAAACACGTGGATGTTGACCCAATGCCTGTTGTAAGGGTTGGCGTACGGTTGGATTGCGGTGTAGGGGCAAGATTAAGGCTGTATCAGGAAACTGCTCCAAGGTCTGTAGAAAGCCTTTGATGATGTCCTGTAGGGGAGCCCCCCAGTTTTCCCGCCGATGAACCGTGGCCAGAATGGTCCGATATTGGGTCCAATCTAAGTTGGGAATGGGGCAAGCTGGGTTCTGAGCAGCAACGGCTAATAGGGCATCGATGACGGTATTGCCCGTCTGGTGAATAGAACCTTTGACATCAGAGGCTTGCAGGTTTTCTACGGCCTTGGGTGTGGGTGCAAAATGTAACTGGGCAATTTGAGAGATGAGGCGACGATTGGCTTCTTCCGGATAGGGATTATAAAGATTATCTGTGCGCAGGCCGGCCTCAACGTGGCCGATGGGAATCTGTTGATAAAAGGCGGCGAGTGTCGCAGCAAAGGCAGTGGTAGTGTCACCTTGGACTAAGACTAGATCAGGGTTATCTGCTACAAATCGCTCTTGTAGACCCTCTAAACTGCGACAGGTAATATCAGACAAACTCTGCTGAGTTCGCATGATGTCTAAGTTATGATCTGCCTCTAAGCCAAAGAGCTGCATTACTTGGTGAACCATCTCTTTATGCTGTCCGGTGAGGATCACCTGAGTGCGAAACCGGCGATCGGCCCGAAAGACCTGAATCACGGGTGCTAGTTTAATGGCCTCAGGGCGAGTTCCTAAAACAATGCAGATATGCAGAGAGGGGTCAGACATAGAAAATCAATCGGACAAAGTGATAGAGGCTGTTAAAAAAGCCGGTATTAGACCGGCTTACAGAATCAAAATAACCTATATCGATCCTTTAAGGATAATTTTGTGGACCCCAAACTAAGAGGCCAAGGAGATCAGGGCCGGTTGATCGGCATTGATAGGCTGTTCTACATAGCTGCAGGAATAACCCAATGCTTCGCTACTTTGGAGCTTGGCCGTAGCGGCTGAGGCTGCTAGGGGAGGGCTAATTAAATAGCCTTGAGCTGTCTGACAATTGAGCGATCGCAACAATTGGAGCTTAGCTTCAGTATCAACCCCTTCGGCCACCACATGCAAATTTAATCCCCTCCCCAAGGCCAACACAGCATTAATCACCTCTAGTTCTTTAGTATCTATAGCATCTATCGTTAACCGCTTAACAAAGGATTGATCAATTTTGAGGGTATCGAGGGGCAACTGTGTCAAATAGTTGAGAGAAGAATAGCCCGTCCCAAAATCATCCATGGCAATCTTAATACCCATCCCTTGCAGTTGACGCAGAACCGTTTGAGCCTGATCAATATTTTTAATGGCAATGGTTTCTGTGATTTCTAGCTCTAAGGACTGTGGATCGAGCTGCGTTCGTGCCAAAACCTGAGTAATCGATTCCAGCAGGGTCGGATCATAAAACTGGCGCGCCGAGAGATTCACCGACATCGATCTAGATATCCCAGTCATTTGCTGCCAGTTCACCGCTTGTTCGCAAGCCTCCTGCAGCACCCATTTACCCATTTCAATGATCAGATCAGACTCTTCAGCCAAGGGAATAAATTGGTCAGGGGGTACCAGGCCATGTTGGGGATGTTGCCAGCGCAATAAGGCTTCCATGCCAGTAATCATCCCAGTTTGTAAATCAATTTGGGGTTGATAGTGCAGCAGCAATTGACCTTGCTCTTGGGCGCAGCGCAGATCGGTTTGGAGGGTAAACAGCTCTGTCGCTTTATCGTTCATGCTTTTGTCATAGAGGCGATAAATACCTCGACCTAGCTCCTTACACTGATAGAGCGCCACGTCAGCATTTTGCAATAAGATGCCAGGTTCTTGACCATCTCCAGGAAAACAGGAAATACCAATACTGGCATTCACATAAATAGCATGGTGATCAATATTCACCGCTTCCTTAAAGGCATCTAAGATCCGTTGCGCCGTTCGTGTGGCATCTTCCAAGGTTCTAATGCAGGGTAAAAGCAGTGTAAACTCATCTCCGCCCCAGCGTGCCACGATATCTCCACTGCGAATGCACCGTTGCAGTCGCAGGGCAACTTCTTTGAGCAGTTCATCACCCACAGCATGGCCTAAGGTGTCATTGATCGTTTTGAACTTATCCAAATCCATAAACATGACAGCTAGAGGCGCTTGGGTCTGGTGAACCTCTGCCAAGGCTTTACTTAATCGTTCGGCAAATAAGGCTCGATTAGGTAACCCTGTCAAAGCATCATGAAAAGCCTGTCGCTGGATGATTTCATCCTTATGTTGTCGCTCTAGCGCCGCACTAATACTGGCAGCCAAGGCCCGCAGAATGGTTTCTTCTTGATCAGACCATTGATAGGGAATTGAGCAGTTATGCAGTTCGATAAATCCCCAGAAATTCTGATTCACCATGATCGGAACCGCAAGTAGCGACATTATTTGGTCTTGCCCCAAGCACAGTTGTTCAGCCTCGGGAAAGGTCTCCACCAAGCCTCGCACTGCCATGCCACAACCTAAGAAGGTGTACCACCGTTGCAGATGGGCACTGGTATAGAGTTGATTCTGACGATGGGGATATTCTCGAATTGCTGGAATGGATTCCCTCACCCACTCAGAGCGCAAACTCGTCGCCAGACATTTAGTGGATTCATGAACATGGTTTTCACTAATGCAGATCCGATCAACTCCAGCAGTGATCCCAAATTTAGCGAGGGCAGCACTGATTGCCTCTTGATAACTCACACTGGCTAAGAGCAAGGTCGTTGCCTCTGCCACACTTTCTAGCAACCGATCCCGCTGACGGAGTTGGGCCTCCACTTCCTTGAGATCGGAAATATCCAACAAGCTACAGCGAATCAAACCGTTTTCTCGAATAAAATGAATCGACTGCACATAAACCTGATTGCCAACCGTGACCTCCCGTGTCAAGACCTTGGCGTTGGCCCTTTGCACCTCCTGAATTAAGCCCTGCATTGTCGGATGGGCTATCCCTTGGTTAGACAAATCGGGAAAAGTATCAAAGGCAGCCGGGTTGAGATAGGTCAATTCCCCCTCTATGGTGACCTCGAATAGGGGGTTCGGCAAGATTTCGGGAAAGGAAGCCAACCGTACCAAGGAGGTCGAATCAAAATTGGGGGCTTCCTCTATAGGAGAAACAAAGGTTTGGCGCGGATCGATATTGCGCGTTACTATTTCCTCATAGTTAAAGGTTTCGCAATAGTGCCCAAACTCTTGATCTGACAAGGCTGGTAAGACCAAATATTTGGCCCTTACTTGGCGACCAAACAAGATTTTATCGCCGTTTTTGAGTTTGGAGGATACACATTTCTCGCCATTGACAGAGGTGCCATTGGTACTGGGCACCCCTTGTAAATTTCCATCAATGAGCATGAACCCATAGCTATTGGGACCTGCATGAGTGACTCGCAAAAACAGGGCATGTTGCCGAGAGATACCCTGAGAACGCACCACAATAGCATTGGTGGCGTCGCGGCCCAGAAAGTAGGAAGATTCTTCTAGGGGCACCAAGCGATGGCCATCGTGATCCTCAAGGATCAGTAGATGTCTGACTTTTTTGGGCGGTTCGTGATCAGTTAGAGACACAAGAAGAGGAGTCGCAACACCCTCATGGTCATCCGATTACACTGAGCTTGACATCCGTAGAACTATTGATCTTCAGGCAGGGTAGTGCTGCGCGCTCTCAGGATTGATACGCAGCTTTTGATCACTGTAGTATTCAAGTCGGGATCGATTTGAGAATATGCTAACATCCCTCCAAGAACCAATTGGCCTCCATAGGCCCCTGCTAAATCCCATGGAAGATATTCAAGATCAACTGGCTGCAGAGATTGCTGAGGTGGAGTGGAAAGACTTAATTCCCCATGCCCAACGGGATGCCATTATTGTGGTTACCCCTTGTTTGGATTTGTTAGAAGTGGGTATGGCCATTGCTCAGGACAATAGCAAAGCTGTCCAGCATTGGATCAGCGAGAGTTTAATTGTTAAGCCCTCAGCCCAAGAACTCAGCAACTGGCATCGCCAGCCTCACCAAAGATTCAAAACCTTAATTGTGCAGCCTTTTGTACTCGTTGCTGGGGATAGTCAGCAGGCTGAAATTAAGTCCCCAATCGCCTAGGGCTTCAAAATGCACCATACAGGAGATGAGCCAGATTATGGGGCATGGGCAAAATAATCATTGCCAGAATTGCCAAGGCTATCAAGCCTAACAAGTCTCGAGTATTATCCAGTTCGCTTACATCATTCAGAGCGGGCTGATCTGTGGTTGGCATAAAGAGTAAGATGATTGCCCAAAGCAGCAGCAGCGGTTGAATAAAGGCCAAAATCAACACTAACAATCGGGCCACTTGACCAATGACAGCCCCCGTTCGTTGACCAAACATCGCATGGACGATATGCCCACCATCAAGTTGACCAACGGGCATTAGATTGAGGGCTGTCACGATTAAGCCTAGCCAGCCTGCGATCGCCATGGGCTGAAGATCAATCCCCTCCGCTAGGGACAAATTAGCTCCAAAGACTGCCTTGCTCAATAAGGTGAACAATACTGAGGAAGTGGGATCAAAGGCATCAAAGGGTAAGCCGATGGATTTATCTGGCAAAGGCACAATGGTGGAATGCAACAGCCCCCAAATCAAAATCGGCAAGGTGATCACAAAACCTGCCAAGGGGCCGGCGATGCCGATATCAAAGAGCGCTTTACGATGGGGGATGGGAGACCTCATCTGGATAAAAGCACCCAGGGTGCCAAACCGAAAAAAAGTATAGGGTGTGGGAATGAAATAAGGAAGCGTCGCTTTCAGTTTATATAGCCGCGAGGCGAAATAATGCCCGAGTTCATGGAGGCCCAAAATCGAGAGCAAGGAAAGGGAGTAAGGGAGTCCCTTGAGTAATAAATGGGGTTGATTGAAGAGGGCCTGGGAGGTCAAGGTTGTATCGGTAAAGCTGGCTCCAGCAAAGGTGGTGGTTAATCCTGTCAATAGAAATAGTCCCAAGGCTAGTCCGGGACGAGTAATTGACCCAGTTCGTGTTTTGGTAGTTTGGGTTTGGGGGTTAGGGACTAATACAAAGAAAGGCTTGTTCATGGCCCCAGGCTGAAACACCACCAGAAACCGATCGCCAAATTGAGCTTGGATATTCTCTTGGATGGTGTGGTAAGCCTCTTCGGGTTGAGATCGCAACCTTCCCCGACAAATGACCACTTGGGGACGATGATCAACCTGCTGCAGATAGTAAATCGACTGAGGGAAACAAGTTTGAAGTTGACTTTCTTCCTCTTTGCTCAAAAGATTTTCTGGCTTTGGAGAGGGAGCAACAGTTGGGGACTTGATTCCGGATATCTCTGTGTCAGCAGCCCGTACATCAGTAGCCTGTAAATCAGAGGGCTTTCTTTGGTTGACGCGCACCAAATATAAATAGAGCACTAAGCTCAATACAAAACAGGGAATTAAGATCGAGGCTGGCATCTGCTGTTGAGTGCCATAAATTGACGCCCAAAGACCCACGGCAACTACAGGGATCATTAAGGCCAGCCACAGCATCCAGGTAGGGGTTGTCGTAACCCTCGAAACACCATAATGCACAATAAAATACAGAATTAGGCCAAAGAGGCCAAGAGAAATCCAAATCATGCCAACAGTTTCATCTCAGCCTCAAGGGCAAAAGCAAAGGGAATTTAAAGTGAGCAAAGAACCACAACAGGGTCCTAGAATC
>JAAUUW010000137.1 GCA_012030735.1 Acaryochloridaceae cyanobacterium SU_2_1 | reverse complement strand
ACGAAGGTCACCAAAGGTCGTGCCATCGATAAGGTCTTCATGAATCAAAATGGGATTTTCCATATCTTTATGATGCTCTATACGGCTTCCTTACAGTCTAATTCAGACTTGTGTGTACACCGTAGCTTATCTCCTCTTAGTTTGCCCTTCTCTCAGCCTAGATTTGACAAGTCAACGAGTCAGCTCTACATAGCTTCAGAGGATGGGTTTATTCGCTCAACAACAGGCAGGGAGACAATTGTTCCCCTGCCTGTTGTTGGTGTCAACTTTTTTAGGACCGATGAATTAAACCAGCCATTCTAATACGGCTGCTTCTTTGGTGTTAGTCCGCCGCTCAGGGGTTTCACGGGTAAACTTCATGTGAATTGCGCGGGATTGTTCTCCATCAGCAGCAACAGCCATAATCGGATAATCAATCAAACCATCCTGGAAGGACATTTGAAATCGGAAGGTACCGTCAGTATTGAGTTGAATGGGACGACCGCCAATGGTCACAGTTGCATCAGGTTCTGTGGCTCCATAGACAATCAGTTCTGCATCAGCAACGAGCCAAAACTGACGAGGACGGATGGGGGGGGCTGAAGCCGAAGATCCGATGCCTACTCCCGACATATTGATGCCAGAGGCTGTTGGCACTGCCCAAAGGCCCACTCCTGAGGGAAACACATAGGAACTGAGGGTTGATTCATGGATGGGGGCTTGTTGCATGGATCCATGTTGCATGGATCCATAGAGCGAACCGGCGACTCGCAGGGAGTCCACCCCATCGGCCATCTTAAAGACTTGATCGTAAGTGTTGTTGACAGCGGCAGCGGCAGTAGCAGCTTTTGGGCTGGAGGCACTAAGCTAGCAACCTGTTGTCCACGAAGATCTTGCTCCCAATCAACGGTGACGAAGTGATCTTCAACCAGTCTGAAGGATAGGTGGGTGGGATATGGACTGGGGAAGAGCGGGCGATGACTAACCAGCGACCATCTGCACAACGGTAGCCAATTTCGGTGATGTAGTCGCGATCGCTAACTGGGATAGGCAAATACCATTCCCGAGCCATCTCATCACAGGGATATTCCTGGACGCTATGGGGAATTTGAGTAGACAAGTCAAGACCCGTCGCATCATAGAGACGTAAGGCTAATTGCTGGCCACCTTGACTGCGGAGCGAGTTTTTATGTTCATTAGGGATATCCCAGTAAGTGTAGGCCCATTGCGGATCTCGAGGCATTAAGACTATCCGAGTTTCACCATATCCTTCAGGCAAATCTCCAATTTCTGTATCCACAGTGGCTAAAACAACTGGACTGTCTTCTTGACCAACCTCAAACTTAGCAGCTTCAACGCGCTCTTGAGCAGGAATTAGTTCAGAAGAATTGCCATTATGATGAGCCATGGTTGAGGACATAGGAGTATTTTGCTGTGCTACTTGGATTGATTCTAATAGTTGATCTTTACGCATTCGGCTATAGCGCGATACACCATAACGGCTGGCAACCCGACGCAATTGCCGGAGAGTCATTTGCTCTAAGGGGAGTTGTTCAGAAGACATCGGGAAAAAACCTCCAGGAGGATCGTAGGGAAATAGTTAAGGCTTGAGAAAGAATAAATTGTGAGCAATTCTACTTAGCCGGGGATCGTTTCTTTTACAAAGATGTAACATTTATCCATGGAAGTCAAGACCTGAAGACCTTGTTAAAAAAGAATTTAACGAGAAATAGGTATTTATGGGGATCGAAATGTCATCAAAACATGACATAAGTAATCCATTTTTTATTCTGAGGCCAGTCATAGCTGAGATCGGCCCGCTCTTGCTTCCAGGGAGCCGAAATATTCGCTAGCATCGCCAAGATCGGCCTAGAGTAACTTGCAGTTGGTTTAAATTCTTGTTCTCTATAAGGTGAAGGCTGATTCCAAATAATCTAATAGGGTTAGCTGCACCGTTGGTAGCAAGATGGGCCTGCCCATTTCAATGGTGGAGTGAGGGGGTAGCACCAGATCGGTCTGTTCAAATTCTGGCCGGTGGTTGTCAGTTGCTATGGGTTGACATTGCACCAGAGCCACATCAAATTGACAGGGCAGGGTTGCCCATATTGGATGCTTTGCTAGAAAGAGTTGAGCTGTTTTCCATAGTTTGGCTTGCTTTTGGGGAGTGATCGCCAATAGTCCATCCGCATCCCAGTTGTGGGCGCGACGAGTTTTGACTTCAACGAAGGCTAAAGAACTAGGGGTTGGTCCACCCCGTTGATCCCGCTTTGACGGAGATAAACTTTGGGCAATCAGATCGATTTCACCCCAGCGACAACGCCATTGGCAAGCCAGAATGCTCCAGCCTTGTTGCTGCAACCAGTGCATCACCAGTTGTTCGCCCCATATCCCAGCTTGGGTGCGCTGTTGTGATGTAGGGGACTGTTTTTTGGGTAAGTGGCCAGAAGAGGTCATGGGTTCAGTGAGCAAGCCCACAAGAGGGTACCCAAGCTGGGAACCAATGTAGGAATTGTGCTGTACGGGCTATAGAGGCGAGCAAGATGCAACGCTGAGGCTAAAGCCAAGGCTACCAACAGAAAGCCAAAGGTGCACTCTCCGGCTAACTCTAATAGATTGGCTAAGGTGACTTGACCGAGAGGGGGGTCTTCAATAAGAAATTGCTGTAAGCTCTTAGACGGTTGAGCCATATATCTTATTAGTAGTCAAACAGATGAACTAGAATATCGAGATTGATCCTGGAATCAGGTATCTTTGTGTCAAATTAACCTGTTCACTGGCCCCTATCGATGATCTATCGAAAGAAAATAGGAATGGATCTATCGGTCTTAAGCTGAAGAGGGATCGATTCTGAGACAATATGGTGGGGCAGCATCCCGACCGATATAAGGCCATTCCCTGAGATCCCGAGGACAGCATGAAAGAAGAAATCAACTGCTCAAATAATCGCAGAAGTCAAATAGTAACCCAGGGGGTGCAGCGGGCACCCAACCGAGCCATGTTGAGGGCTGTCGGGTTTGGGGACGAAGATTTTAGCAAGCCAATTGTGGGCATAGCGAATGGCTATAGTACGATTACCCCATGCAATATGGGTTTAGATCAACTGGCCCAGCGAGCGGAAATTGGTCTGAGAGCAGCGGGAGCCATGCCCCAAAAATTTGGCACCATTACCGTCAGTGATGGTATTTCTATGGGCACGGAGGGCATGAAGTATTCCTTGGTGTCTCGGGAGGTGATTGCCGATGCCATAGAAACGGTCTGTAATGCGCAAAGTATGGATGGTGTACTAGCGGTGGGGGGCTGTGATAAGAATATGCCGGGGGCGATGTTGGCGATCGCACGCATGAATATTCCGTCTATTTTTGTTTATGGGGGTACGATTAAGCCTGGTCAATATAAGGGCAAAGATTTAACCGTGGTCAGTGCCTTTGAAGCGGTTGGCGAATATAGTGCAGGCCGCATCAATGAAGAAGAGTTAAGCGCTGTTGAGCATCATGCTTGCCCAGGGGTGGGATCTTGTGGCGGTATGTTTACCGCCAATACGATGTCTTCTGCCTTTGAGGCGATGGGGATGAGCTTGATGTATTCTTCTACCATGGCCGCGGAGGATGCTGAAAAGGCAGATAGTGCTGAGCAATCGGGCCATATGTTGGTGGAGGCCATTCGCCAGCAAATTCTGCCTCGCCAGATTTTGACACGACCAGCCTTTGAAAATGCGATCGCGGTCATTATGGCTGTCGGCGGTTCCACCAATGCCGTCTTACATCTATTAGCGATTGCCCATGCCGCTGAAGTTCCCTTAACCCTAGATGACTTCGAAACAATTCGAGCCAAAGTCCCTGTCCTCTGTGATCTCAAGCCCTCAGGACGATATGTCGCCACCGATCTCCATCAAGCAGGTGGCATTCCACAAGTGATGAAAATCCTCTTGGATCATGGCCAACTCCACGGTGAGGCTCTGACTATCACAGGTAAAACTATTGCTGAGCAATTGGCTGATATTCCCTCTCAACCCTCTCCCGATCAAGAGGTAATCCGAACCTGGGAGAATCCCATGTACGAGCAGGGGCATCTTGCTATACTCAGGGGCAACCTCGCGACGGAAGGAGCAGTCGCTAAGATTACGGGGATCAAAAGTCCAAGGATCACTGGTCCAGCGCGCGTATTTGAATCAGAAGAAGCCTGTCTCGAGGCAATCTTGTCAGGTAAGATTCAGGCCAAGGATGTGATTGTAATTCGCTATGAAGGCCCCAAGGGAGGACCTGGTATGCGAGAGATGCTTGCGCCCACTGCGGCTATTATCGGAGCTGGATTAGGGGACTCGGTGGGACTGATCACCGATGGTCGATTTTCAGGCGGGACTTACGGCATGGTGGTGGGCCATGTGGCCCCAGAGGCAGCGGTGGGTGGCACCATTGCCCTTGTCGAAGAAGGAGATCTAATCACCATTGATGCACCTGCGCGCAAATTAGAAGTTCATTTGTCTGAGCAAGACATAGCGAGCCGACGGTTGCAATGGAGCCCCCCCCGCACTCGTTATGACAGGGGCGTGCTGGCAAAATATGCAAGATTGGTATCTTCTAGCAGTGTCGGTGCAGTCACTGATTTAGAACTCAAATAAAGCAGAGCGATCAAAATGCCGCAGGGGTATTCGCCAGTAGCGAGCGCGAAATTAGCCTTACTGAATATCAGGCGCTTGTGGATGCTGCGAACCAGAAACCTCCGGCTTGATCAACCGTGAAATAGTTTCGACTTACTCTTGCAAAACTCACTCTTGCCAACAAATTGCTGACCCATGTGAATTGGGTCATAAAAGCGGTCGTAGAAAAACTGGATATCAAACAAAAGCTAACGGCCCAGTTAGAGGGTCACCTTCGCGATGATATCGTGAAGGTAACGAATACGAGTGGGCTGTCGATTAATGCGATCGCCACAGACCGATCAGATGCTAGCCGGCAGCGATTTCTGGGAACACATTTCTTCAGTCCTCCCCGCTATCTGAAGCTCCTAGAGCTGACCCCGAACCGCACATTCTGGGGCGACTGCAGGCATTTGGCCGCCTCCACCTCTTTGTTCATTGGGCTAACAAACGATTGCCATGGCTCAAGGGATCATGACGGGCCAGGCGGCGGTGATAATCGCAGGGGGAGACGAATCCATGAGTCTGATGCCGACGGGGGGCCATTATCTTATGCCCAATCCAGGGCTGCTCTCCGAAGTGCTCGCAGTCGATCTGTCAAGGGGACTAACGGCGGAGAAATTCCATCTTTCTAGAGCAGATCTGGATGCCTTTGCCCTGAGATCGCGCCAAAAAGCCCTCGCTGCTATCACGAAGGGACGATTCAAGAACGAAATCATTCCGTTCACCGTGACAGAAACATCACTCATAGACGGCCAACCCCAAACTACCGAAACGATCTTTGAAATGGATGAAGGCTTGCGCACCGACACTAGCCTTGAAGTATTAGCCAAACTCAAGCCCGTGTTCAAGGTCGATGGCACTGTCACAGCAGGAACTTCATCACAAATGTCGGATGGGGTCGCAGCAACAGTGGTGATGAGCGATCAGAGGGTTAGAGAGGGCCTTGCACCCATGGGCCGACTATTGGGCTACTCAGTGGTGGGTGTGCCACCAGAAATTATGGGTATTGGTCTTGTTGAAGCAGTACCCAAGGTCCTCAACCAGGTGGAATTATCGCTCAGTGATATCGGTCTAATTGAACTGAACGAAGCTTTTGCGGCCCAGTCCATGGCCGTGATCGACAAGCTGGGTTTGGATGAGGCGACTCTAAATGTGAACGGGGGCGCGATCGCACGCGGTCATCCATTGGGTTGCACGTGGGCGAAGTTGACAGCCACACTGTTGCACAAAATGAAGCGTCGGGGCAGCAATTGTAAATTCAAAATATTGGCAAGCTAGTTTCTAGTCGTTGAGGATGTATTCATACACCTTTGAACCCTACTACGATGAAGGAAGGTGTCCTGAATTTCTCCCTGTTGCTACGCTGGCTGCATCAATTCATTGAGTAATTTGATGATCCACGTCACGCTAGTAATAGCACCAAATTTAGTCTCAAGGATATTGTTTTAGGGGCATTTGCCGTCTCTTTTATGCAATGTCCTTCTTTTTTAGAGCACCAACGCCAAGCTCACGGTCGTGACAATGCCCAAGCGCTCTTTTAGAAGACCTCCCCACAAGTAACCAAATCAAGAATGTCTTGGCCTTGATCGAGGTCAGTCTTCTATTGTCAATTTTCCATCAACCGTATAGTGTTTTACTGCGACGCGGCCATCTAGAACAATACAAGGTGCTCGATGGTCATCTATTGGTAGGGCTAAACGGCAGCGAGTATTTTTCCTCGAACCGGATTTGCTGTGACCAGTGCTCTACCCAGACCCATCGGGATGATAGTGTCACCTATACTCAAACCGCCTTACTGCCCGTATTGGCTTCTCCCGAAATTGAACATGCCATTTCTCTGGCCCTTAAATATCTAAAGACTCGGGGCTGAAACGGTCTCTATCACGAAATCTTTACGCGAGGAACTGCCAGCGGTGATGGTCAACTGGTGCGAAGTGTTCATAACCCGCGCTGCTGATGGAAAGTAGATGTATCACAATGCTTTTATTACCGATCATCCCATCACTGACCAAAGTGTCGCCGAGATTGTTAGGGCTGGACGTGCCAGATGGAAAGGGGAGAATGAGGGACATAATGTCCTCAAAACCAAAGGCTATCACTTAGAACATAATTTTGGCCATGGTCAGGAGTACCTCGCTGCTGTGCTGCTGGTGCTCAATCTGCTGGCTTTTTTATTTCACAACATTTTGCACCTAGTGGACTCCACGCATCAAAGTATGCGAAAGCAACGTGGAACCCGACAAGGCTTCTTTCACGATATTCAGACTTTGACCAAATACTTGCTCTTCGATAATTGGGAGCATTTGCTTCAGATTATGTTGGATGCTCCAGAACTTCGGGCGGCGGCGGATACCTCTTGAAAGTTTGAATTTACAATTGCTGGTAAAAATAGAAATGACCATAGACATAAGTTGTTCGATACTTACCAGTGAAGAGAGCATCCAGCAAAGCCTGAAGGAAGGAGGGTGTCTTGCAACGGCAGCGGCCCTGAAGTATTTAGACATAGACGGGAGTGCCATTGAGATAGCTGGAGAAGTGATGCGCACGAAAGGAGAGCAACCCAAAGGGTATCAAAGCTCCTACCGGGAAGTCGTTATTCATCGTCAGGTCAATCAACGCTCAGGGGTTGATTGACCTATTGTCCTGTTGAGCGAGAAGGCAGAATCATCATCACCTCAACGCCTTTGTTTGCCAAACAAGTGTCCTCCAAACTGTCTTATGGCTCAGCACGAGAGGTTCAACGAGACCTGGGCGACCATCACCATCGTCTAGGTGCAGTCTCTTACCTCCAACGCATCAGCGAAGCCGTTGTCAGGATCATTAAGGTCAAAGAAGAAAGCCGGAACTATCAACGCTTACGCTGTTCTGGAATGCGATGGAAAGAAACGGGTGCAGCCGTGGTACTCAGCTTAAGAACATTGGTCTTAACGCCAATTTGATGGAATCAATTCTGGAATAGGCTCAATCAAATTGGCTTCCCTGTTGCGCTGTAGTGATATCGAATAGAGGTTGCACCCTCTCTGACTGTCACTTTTAACTACACACCCCAAGGTACTCGCATTAAACTCCACCGAATTTACTATTAATTGACGTACTACTAGGAATATTAATATGGATATTTAAAATACACACAATACATATGAATAACTTGTTGTACATGGGATTTTCCATCTGTAAAAAATAGTTTATATCATAAATTTTGAGCATTCAATTCTTATATGTAAAAACAATACTAGACATCTCCAGATAAAAAATTTTAATGAATACAAATAATAAAAGATATGCGACAGAGTAAAGAAATAAAGTAGCTGACAGGTAGTTTTCATGCGCTTCAGAGGGTTGTGATCTTTGAGGTAAATTATACAAATATAATTGTATGATGTAATGGTTGCGAGTGTTTTAATAAATAGTATATA
>JAAUUW010000136.1 GCA_012030735.1 Acaryochloridaceae cyanobacterium SU_2_1 | reverse complement strand
TTCTTAACCGCGCTAACCTAGGTTTTGAAGTAATGCACGAGCGTAATGCTCATAACTTCCCCTTAGATTTGGCTGCTGGTGAGTCTGCTCCTGTTGCTCTTACCGCTCCTGTTATCAACGGTTAATTCTGAGACAAACCCTATAAGACTTTGTTCTTATTAATCTAAGTCTTTAGAATAGCCATCGACAAAGCGCTCTCTTGGGGGCGCTTTGTCATGTTTAAGACCTTGTCAAAGCCGCAGATTAGCTATGATCAAGGTTCAATCACCAAACATGGTAGCGATGATGCTTGGCGAAACCCTGGGTGGACGATATCAAATTCTAGAAACCTTGGGTGGTGGAAGCTTTGGCCAGACCTACCTGGCCGTGGATGTTCATCGCCCCGATCGACCTCAATGCGTTGTCAAACATCTAAAGCCCGCTAAACAAGATCTAGAGTTTTTACCGAAGGCTCGCAGTCTGTTTGCTAGGGAAGCGGCAATGCTAGAAAAATTAGGCAGTAATTCCCAAATTCCTCGTTTACTAGCCTACTTTGAAGAAAAAAATGAATTCTACCTCGTCCAAGAATATATTGTGGGGCGAGTTTTGAGGGCAGAGTTGGCGATTGGCTGCCATTGGTCAGAGGTTGAAGTTCTCCAATTTTTGGAAGATTTACTCCATATTTTGGTTTTTATTCATGGCTTCGATGTGATTCATCGAGACATTAAACCTGAAAATATTATTCGCCGCCACCAAGATAGTCGACTTGTCTTAATTGATTTTGGTGCTGTCAAACAGTTGCGGCGACGGCTGAGCGGGGATCTAGATCAAGAACTACCCGTGGGCGAAACAATAGCCATCGGCACGCCGGGCTATATGGCCCCAGAGCAAGCACAGGGTCGACCGCGGACCAACAGTGATCTCTACGCGGTCGGCATGATTGCCATTGAGGCATTGATAGGTAAAAGTCCGACTCAATTTACCCAAACAGCCCAGGGTGAAATTGACTGGGATGCTGATGCATATGTCAGTAGAGGTTTGGCAGATATTTTGCAGCAGATGGTGCGTTACCATTTTCAATATCGCTATCAGTCTGCACTGGATGTGCTTAAGGATCTACAGAAGCAAACCCAGGCTACTGGATGGATGCAACGCTTGGGGAGGCTCATCCGCACCCCTCTTCAATCGCGAGGGCCGGCTGATCTAGATCGCTCGCAGCAGCCAGATAGTTCTACTATTTCATCTGCAGACAAAACTGCTCTCCAGAAACAAGATCCTTGGCAAGTCGATCCGAAGGCTGATCCCCATCGTTCTACTCTCCCTGTCGCAAAATCCTCCCCTAGTCAGGTTTTTATTAGCGCACTCAATCGAGAGCCAGAGCTACAAGTGGCCCAGGATTTGTATGCTGCCCTTAAGGAATCTGGCTATCAGCCCTTTATGTCTACCCAAAGTCTGGAAATTAGAAAAGATTGGGCACAGCAAATTGATCAGGCTCTCAAAACTTGTGATTATTATTTGTTGTTATTGTCCCGAGCCTCGGCCCATAGCGAAATGATCTTGCAAGAGGTGCGTGCAGTAAAATCATTGCACCAAGTACGCCTGCGCAAGCAACCCGCCATCATTCCCATTCGTGTGGACTTGCCCATGGATGGTGCGTTGAATTATGAATTGCGTGGTTATTTGCAACGGTTACAGCAGCGATTTTGGCATACTCCGACAGATACCCCCAAACTCATCGAGGATATCTTAAGCATCTTGAAGCAAGAGCCACCTGGGTCTACAGGGTCTGACCCCTTCACCTCGGGGGGATTTCGAACGGTGCCTCCTCCCCTGAAGCGTCAATCGGGTGTGCCCCCCCTGCCGGTGGCTGAGCCTGAGCTGCCCGAGGGACAAGTGAACTTAGACTCGGCTTTTTATGTAGAGCGACCTCCCATTGAGGAGCGTTGTGCAGAAACAATTGTGGCTGAGGGCGCGTTGATTCGAATCAAGGCACCGCGCCAAATGGGTAAGACATCCCTGATGGCGCGTATTTTGCACCATGCTACTGAACAAGGCTTACATACGGTTTCTCTTAACCTGCAGTTGGCAGATGGCAAGGTTTTTACGGACTTAGATCCGCTTTTGCAATGGCTTTGTGCTAGCGTGGGTCGCCGCCTCCGTTTACCCAATCGTATCCAAGAAAACTGGGACGAGATCTTTGGCAGTAAGTATAATTGCACCGCTTATTTTGAGGACTATTTGCTGGCAAATGTAGAGGGCCCCATGGTCTTGGCTTTAGATGAAGTGGATCGGGTGTTTGAATATCCAGAGATTGCCAGTGATTTTTTGGATTGCTGCGAGCTTGGCATGAAGAAGCTAAGAACCATCAGGTATGGCAAAAATTGCGCTTAATTGTGGTTCATGCAACAGAGGTCTATATTCCCCTCAATACGAATCAGTCTCCGTTTAATGTGGGTCTACCGGTTGATTTGCCGGAGTTTAGTCTTGAGCAAATTACGAAGTTGGCTGCATTACATCACTTGACTTGGAATAGGGAGCAAATTGGTGAATTGCAAGCTTTAATTGGGGGACATCCCTATTTGGTGCGACTGGCTCTTTATCATCTGGCCAAGGGAGATGTCACTTTGCCGGAACTATTGGCAAAGGCACCAACGGAGGCAGGTTTGTTTCGGGATCATTTACGGGGGCATTGGTGGAATTTGCAGCAGCATCCGCAATTAGCCGAGGCATTTATCAATGTTGTGCGGGCTGAGCAAGCAATCGCCTTAGAACCTGCGATTTTGTTTAAGCTACATAGTCTGGGTCTGATTCAACTGGTGGGCAATGGTGCCCAACCTCGTTGCGATCTTTATCGACAATATTTTGCGGAAGTGATTGGTCATGGCTGAAGCTGAAACTCGTCAAAGCTTAGAGGGGATTATCCTTGCCTTGATTTCTCTCAGCATCTTAGATTTATCCCCTTGCTTGTTGTTGCGGTTGTGAGATCAAGGGCATGGGATCTGTGGACAGTAATCTAAGCCAGAGGAGTGATTGCACCCCTACTCGATATCAGGTGGGAGGGAGTTTACCCGTTGATGCTTACACTTATGTGGTCCGTCAAGCGGATCGCGATTTGTATGCAGCACTGAAGAGGGGAGAGTTCTGTTATGTGTTGACTTCTCGTCAAATGGGTAAGTCTAGTTTACGGGTGCAAACCATGCAGAAGCTCAGGCTGGAGGGGTTTGCCTGTGCTGCAATTGATGTCACTAAAATTGGTAGCCAGAATATTACTGCGGATCAGTGGTATGCCAGTCTGATTGGGGCCTTGGTAGGGGAGTTTGGGTTGCAGGATCGGTTTGATTTGCGATCATGGTGGCGAGATCGCACTCTCTTGTCACCCGCCCAACGCCTTTCAGATTTTATTGAGCAGGTTTTGTTCAACCTCATCCCTCAGCAAATGGTGATCTTCATCGACGAAGTTGATAGTCTCCTGAGTCTCAGTTTTTCAGCGGATGATTTTTTTGCCTTGCTGCGGGCCCATTACAACAGTCGAGTCGATCGGGTCGATGCCCATCGTCTCACTTTTGCTTTGTTTGGAGTTGCGACCCCTTCTCAACTGATCCAAGATAAGCAACGTACGCCCTTTAATATTGGTCGTGCCATTCCGCTGCAAGGGTTCGCCGCTAAGGCTATCGAACCCTTAGCCCAGGGCTTGAGGCTTCAGACGCAAAACCCTGAACGGGTCTTGGAAGGTATCTTAGGATGGACTGAGGGGCAACCCTTTTTAACTCAAAAACTCTGTCAACTGATCAGCAATTGCTCTCTACCTGTTCCTTCTGGCCAGGAGCAAGCCACCGTTGATGTCTTAGTCCAAACTCAGATTATTGATCATTGGGAAACCCAAGATGAACCCGAGCATTTACGTACTATTCGAAATCGGCTACTCCACAACGAACAGCGCTCGGGACGGTTGCTGGGAATCTATCAGCGCCTTTTAGAAGCTGCACCCGCCACTATTGCTACAGATAATAGCCCTGAGCAAAGAGAGTTGCTTCTATCGGGCTTGGTGGTTCAAGAGCAGGGGCAACTGAGGGTCCATAACAAAATTTATGCTGCTGTTTTTGACTTGGTTTGGGTCAAGCAGCAATTAACCCAACTGCGTCCCTATGCCGAAGCCCTCCAATCTTGGCTACGCTCGGCGGGACAGGATCCCTCCCGTTTAATTCGTGGTCAGGCCCTTCAGGAGGCTCTGCGCTGGTCTGCGGACAAAAGTTTAAGCGATCAAGACTATCAGTTTTTAAGCGCCAGCCAACATGCCGATAAACAAGAGGTGGAGATTAGTCTCGCCACTGAGCGAGAATCAAAAAAGCGATTGAAGCTGCTAATCAAATTTTGGCCCAAGCCCAAAACAAGGCTCAACGAATTCTACGGGTTGCGATCGCATCCCTTGCTCTGGTCTCCGGCATTTCAATCCTCGCCATTGTCATTGGTCTCCGCACCAGCCAAGATCTGTATGAGTCTCAACAAGGGCTAACGCTCGAACAAGATGGTTTTGTGACCCTCAGAGAATTCTCCACAACAGAACTCAAAGCCTTGCAATCGGCGCTCAAATCAGGAAAAACCTTAGAAACCCTCTTGGCTCCTAACCAGCCCTTACAAGACTATCCCACCGTTAAACCTCTCTTGGTCTTGCAAACCATCCTCGATAAAATTGCTGAGCAAAACACCTGGCAAGCCCATGCAGGCAGAATTAATAGTGGCTTCTTTAGCCCTGACGGCCAACAAATTATCACCGCTGGCCAAGAGGGTGAAGTTCGGATTTGGTCAACCAAGGGCAAAGAGATTCAACGGTTCCCAGTCGATGCTCAAGGCCTCAGATATGCCAACTTTTTCAAGTCAGGCCAGGGAATTGTCACCCTAACCATGGCTGGTAAGATGCAATTTTGGCATCCCTCAGGACAACCAAAAACTCCGATTTTGGTAACCCTTGGTGACGTTAATAGCATTCGGTTTAACCCCAAGGGTGACCAACTTGCGATCGCCACCGCAGAGGGACAAGTCCAAATTTGGTCTTTAGCTGGTCAACCCCAGGCTCAATTCACCGCCAACCAGGGCCAGGTGAGCAGCATTAGCTTTAGTCCCGACGGCCAGCAGTTAAGCACAGTCGGGGCCGATGGCAGCCTGCAACTATGGAGCCTCTCCGGCGAAAAGCTAAAGGAATGGCGTCAACCCGCCCACCCATCATTGCAGCTCAATAGCGTCAGCTTTAAACCCAGACCAACAGCCTCAACGACTCTCACCCCTTCCACCACAGACACGATCACCACCGTAGGTTCCGATGGCTTTATTCGCTTGTGGAATACAGCAGATACTGCCCCCCTTAACATCTGGCGAGGTAGTCAGGCCCCTTTATATAGTGTCGAGGTAAGTCCCAACGGTCAGCAATTTGTCACCCTAGGAGAAGACAGCATCATTCGCCTTTGGGATTTTACGGGCAAACCCTTAATAGAGTTAAAGGGACATGATGGATTGGTGAGCAGCACTAGCTTTAGCCCCAACAGTCAACTCCTATTGAGCACAGGCACCGATGGCCGATTACACCTCTGGAATCTAGCAGACAAACAACATTGGCGCGGTGGTCATCTCAGTATTTGGGGCGTGGCAGTCGATCGTTCTGGCCAAACCATTGCCACAGCGGGCAAAGATGGCAAAGTACGCCTATGGCAGCCCAATGGTAAGCTGCTGACCGAATTCATCGCCCATGCTAAGGGCGTTAATGAGGTAATCTTTAGCCAAGATCAAACCCAGTTAATCACTGCTGGCGAAGATGGCCATCTGCGGATTTGGACTCGAACCGGTCAACAGATTCAAGATCTCAACTTGACCAACACCGGCGTCTTTTCCTTAAGTACCCATCCCCAGGGCCAGTCCATCGCCGCTGCCGCTAGCGATGGCAAAGTTTATCTGTGGCAAACCGATCACAAAAAACTAACCTCCTTCAAAGCTTCAGATGCTCCTCTATGGAGTGTACGGTTCACCCCCAAAGGAAACCAACTGATCACCGCTGGCAAGCAAGGAGAGGTAGCCCTCTGGGATTTAAAGGGCCGTCTCATCACCCGCTTTGACGCTAATCAAGGCTGGTTAAGCGATCTGCGTCTCAAGCCCGATGGTCGCGCCCTCGTCACAGCAGGCCAAGACGGCAGAGTCCGGATCTGGTCCTTGAACGGTAAATTACAACAAGAATTTCGCGCTCATCCCAACAATATTTTACGATTGTCTCTCAGTGAAGATAATCAGCGAATTGCCACAGCAGGCCAGGATGGGGGTGTTCATTTATGGACCTATACAGGACAGCAGTTGGGAGAATTTACACAACATCAAGGAGCCGTTTACAACTTGCAATTTAGTCAACAGGGTCATTCCTTAATTACGGTGGGCAAGGATGATACCGTGCGGATTTGGCAACTTGGGACCCTGGAAGCATTGATGGAACGAGGGTGTCAATGGTTACGACCATATCTGGATCAGCAGTCTGAGACCTTTAGCCCCTGTGCTCAAGCAGGCTAAAAACCTAGGATAAACGCCTAATAGATAGAAAATCTCAACTTTCCCTTGTGACAGATCCTGCAAGGCGATATTGTCAAGTAATATGAACTTATATTCAGCGCTATTACAGCCAGAATGAAATTCTCTTCTGAGACATCCTTTGAGTATGGTGTTCAGTCTGAAGCTGAACTGCAACTGTTGTTGTTTGTGGATAAGCGCTTAATAGCGAGGGAACATATTAACCAAGTATCCAGCTACTTAGAGACCCTTGACAGTGATTTTAGTATTGAACTAACGGTTGTCGAGGTAGCAGAGCAACCCTATTTGGTTGAGCATTACAAGTTAGTTGCAACCCCTGCCTTAGTGAGAATTCAGCCGGCCCCAAGACATGTATTAGCCGGTAGTAACCTTATTGATCAGCTAGAGGAATGTTGGCCCCATTGGCATAGCGCCATCACAGCGCATACCCTCACTCAAGCAGGCAGCCATCAAGAAGTCACCAAGACGGATCCGACGATCTCAGAAACCGCCCAACGGATGCAGTTGTCGGATGAGATTTTTCGGCTCACCCAAGCCAATTCAGCGCTACGAGATCAGCTGAAATTTCAAGACCGGATGATTGTTATGTTGGCCCATGATCTGCGCAACCCACTGACTGCAACATCTCTGGCCTTGGAAACCATGATGGGCCAATGGAATGACAATCAGAGAAATCCGAACATGACGCCAGACCTCCTCGAGCGGCTGACAAAGCATGCCTATACTCAAACGCAAACCATTGAGCAATGATCATCCATCTGTTAGAGGTCTCTCAAGAGAACCAAGAGAAGCTGGATATCCATCCTCAAAAAGTCGATTTAGGCCCCTTATGTCAAGAAGTGATGCTCAAGCTGGAAAACGCTGCCAAACAAAAGATCCAGATCTTAAGCATGGATATTCCACCCGATATCCCCTCGGTACATGCAGATCCCGATCAAGTTCGCCAAGTTGTGATCAACCTAGTGGATAATGCGATGAAATACACCCCAGAGGCGGGAACGATCTGCCTATCGATTGTGCATCGCACCACGCAAGCGGTCCAGGTCACCATTTGCGATAATGGCTTCGGCATTCCCATCAAGGATCAAAAACAAATCTTTGACTATCGTTTCCGCCTAGCCAGGGATAGGGAAGAAGATGGGTATGGGATCGGATTAAATCTCTGCAAACGTATTATTCAGGCCCATTATGGCAAAATTTGGGTTGATTCTAAAACCAATCGGGGTAGTTGTTTTCACTTTACCTTGCCAGTTTATCGGTAATAATCTGCATTGATCTGGGCCAGTCAGAGGGGCAGATCAGAAACATGGGGAATGAGTTATAAAATTTTGTAGATTTTAGGGTAGCAGTGACCCAAGACCATAGTAGGCTGAAACCAATGCTTTCCTTTGCAAATTCGATAAGGTAAAAGATTCATGGTTCAACGCGGTTCTAAGGTTAGGATTCTCCGTCCGGAGTCTTACTGGTTTCGTGAAATCGGCACCGTTGCCTCAGTTGATCAAAGCGGAATTAAGTATCCGGTTATTGTCCGCTTCGATAGCTGTAATTACACAGGTATTAGTGGTACTGCTGCTGGTGTCAACACTAA
>JAAUUW010000135.1 GCA_012030735.1 Acaryochloridaceae cyanobacterium SU_2_1 | reverse complement strand
TTTGGCAACCAAATTAAAGCTAAGTATCTCACCCTAGAGCCGCTCTGTGATCAAGAATTTCAAGACTATTGTCAAGAGCTGGATGGCGCTGCTCTGTTTGCCCTACCTGAACCTCAGGCCACTCTAGCAACAAAGGATGAAGCTGAACATCTTGAAGAGGAAGGCTTAGATCAGGCGCCTTTGATCCGGCTGGCTTCTTTTCCGGAAATTACGCCAAGTCCGATGCTGGAAATTAATGTAGAGGGGGAATTAACCTATCTGAATCCGGCTGCTGTTAGTATTTTTCCTGAATTGCCTTTGATGGGGATGCAGCATCCTATTTTGCAAGGATTGCTCTCCTTAGTGAAGGAATCTGACAACCATATTTTTGTGCGGGAGGTCACGGTTGCAGACAAAATGTTTGAGCAGTCAATTCACTATATTTCTGAGAGTGATTTGATTCGCTGCTGTGTGTTTGATATTACGGAGCGCATGCAAGCAGAGGCTGAATTGCGCAAACGCGATCGCCTTTTGCAAAGTGTTGCTGAGGCCACCACCCAGCTTTTAGAGAACTCTGGGGAAACGGCAATTAACCTAGCCTTAGCGATTTTAGGTGAAGCTGCGGGGGCAGATCGCATTGCTATTTGCAAGAATCACCCTCATACTGAGACCGGCCATGTAGCCAGTAGTATGAAGTTTGAATGGACAAGAGACTCCATTGAGGCCATCCGCCATCGACCCCATCGACAAGAGCAATGTTATTCTTTACCCCATCTTAAGCGTTGGTATCACATGCTCACGGACGAAATGGCAATTCGTAGCTTGGCTCAAGATCTCCCAGAGGTGGAGCGGGCAGTATTGGCTCAAGATAATATTTTGGCGATCTTGGTAGTACCCATCGTGGTCAATGATTTGTTTTGGGGGTTTATCGAACTCGATAACTGCACCCGTGAAGACCATTGGTCTGGGCAGGAGGAATCTATTCTGTTTGCGATGGCCGCTAGTGTGGGTGCGGCCTTGCAGCGCCAAGATAAGGAAGAAATTATTCGGCATCAAGCCTTTCATGATGCCCTCACTAATCTGCCCAATCGAGTCTTGTTTAATGACCGCTTGAATCTAGCCTTGGCGGCTGCTCAACGCAATGATTACAGCTTGGCTGTGATGTTCATGGACCTCGATCGATTTAAGCTGATCAATGATACCCTGGGCCATTCCATTGGGGATGAATTGTTGGAGGAGGTGGCTCAACGTCTTCAGGATTGCCTGCGCGAAGGGGATACGGTGGCCCGCTGGGGCGGGGATGAGTTTACGGTCCTGCTGCCTCAAATTCAATCGATCAATGATGCAACTAACACGGCTTACCGAATCTTAGATGCTCTGAAGGGGGCCTTTTTGATCCGAAAGCATGAGTTATTTATTACCACCAGTATTGGCATTTCCATTTACCCTGAGGATGGTCAAGCAGCAGAGATTCTGCTGCAAAATGCTGATGTTGCCCTTTATCGCAGCAAAGAATATGGACGAGGAAGCTGCCAACTCTATAACCCCACCATGAATGCGAGTGATCAGTTTGTCTTAGAAAACAGTTTGCGTCGTGCTCTGGAGCGAGAGGAGCTACTGCTCTATTATCAACCGAAGGTCAATATTGTCACCGGTCATATAGTGGGCCTAGAAGCGCTGATTCGCTGGGAACATCCAGAAATGGGATTAGTATCCCCTGCAACCTTCATTCCCATTGCCGAGGAAACGGGTCTGATTGTGGAGATGGGGGAATGGGTGCTACGGACGGCTTGTGAGCAAGCTGTTCTCTGGCAGCGACAAGGGTTTGAGCCTTTGTCTGTGGCGATTAATCTATCGGCTCGACAGTTTTATCAGCCTAATCTAGTGGAAATCGTGGCCCAAGTTTTAGAAACGACGGGTTTAGCGGCAAATCAATTGGAGCTAGAAATCACAGAAAGTATTGCTGTGAAAAACATGGAGTTTGCGCAATCGATTTTGTATCAGTTCCAAGAGCTGGGGGTATCGATTGCTATGGATGATTTTGGCACGGGCTATTCTTCCTTGAGCTACCTCAAACAGCTCCCCTTTCATACGTTGAAGATTGATCAAGCTTTTATCCGCGATCTGAAGCCTAATTCTAAGGACTTTGAAATTATTAATGCCATGATTGCCTTGGGCAAAGGTCTGAATCTCAAGGTTGTGGCGGAAGGGGTGGACAGTCATGAACAGTTGGAGTTGTTGAGGGATCTTAACTGTGAGATTGTGCAGGGCTTTTTGTTTAGTCGCCCCTTAACGGTGGAGAATACAACTCATATTTTGCAGGCAAATTGGTTGCAGCGTCAGTTATCTAACTCTACCTTGGCTTCCTTATTGACATCAGAGAAACTCACTCCCTTATCTACCATGAACTAAGGAACAAGGGCTTATTTATATTCCAGAAGCTGGCTGCCTTGACCTTGGAGGCGATCGCAATGAAACTGAATTTGACCTTGGACCTCGGCAACTTTACCTAGCACACAAAACAGGGCATACCAGCTGGCCGCTGAGGCTGGCTCTGTCGATCGCCGCTGCCAAGCAATGCGTCCGGCTAAGACTGGATACACCAGAAATCCTCCGGCACTCCAGCCATAGCTGACCCTTAAAGACAAACATAAAGCCAAGGGCAGAATTAATCCCCAGAACCAACTTCGGAGGCTTTCGCGCAGCCAATGATGCTCAGGGGCCAAGCCATAGAGCCAAGCACCTTCGGCATAGGCATGGCCAGCGCGCACTGTCCGCCGCCACCATTGACTAAACCGGAGAATATTGGCGTCATGCAGGGTCATTTCAGCCTCTAGACGTAGGATGCGCCACCCACCTCGCCGTAAACGTAGGCAAAGTTCGGGTTCTTCCCCAGCGATTAGGCTATCTCGATACCCTTGAACCTGGCGTAAGGCAGCGATCCGAATCATGGCATCGCCTCCACAGGCAAGGGCTTCGCCAATAGGAGTATTCCATTCCATATCGCAGAGTTGATTAAAAATACTCTGGTGAGGATAGCGCTCTCGACGCCGGCCGCAGACCAAGGCAAGATCAGCCTCTGCCCTTAAGGCAGCAACGGCCCGCTCACACCAGCCCTCAACCAATTCACAATCGCCATCCACAAACTGGACCATCTCTAAGCCTGAAGCCTTTGACACTAGGGCTGCAAACCCTGCATTGCGAGCCCGAGCTGCTGTAAAGGGTATTGATAAATCTAAAGCAATGACCTCCACTCCCAGGGATTGGGCCAGGGCAGCACTACCATCGGTGGAGCCAGAATCAACATAGACAATGGGGCTATGGGGGAGTTGTGAGATCGCAGATACCAAGCAAACCCGCAGTCGCTCCCCTTCATTACGGCCAATCACCACCACCCCAATCCCTGACAACTCAAACCCTGACATCTCAACTCCTCGCCTCTTATCTCCTCGCCCTTCAGCCACCAAGAGACTGTTTCACGAGCAACTGGGCGGGAATGCCCACCGCCGTTGCCCCAGCCGGGACATCCGCCAACACAACAGCATTGGCCCCAATATTGACATCATCCCCTAAGGTCACTGCCCCTAAAATTTTAGCCCCAGCGCCCACATTCACCCGCCTGCCCAGCTTAGGAGCAGCCAAAACTTGATGCAAATGGCGATTGCCCAAGGTCACCCCTTGCCGGAGGATACAGTCATCGCCGATCTCACAGTCGCCATGGATCACAATTGCGCCTTGATGTTCAATCACCACCCGTCGTCCCAATTTCACTGTATAGGGCAAGTCAATCCCATAGATATTGCGAATATAGCGATAGTGCCATCGATAGATCACACTAAAAGGAGCCCGTAATAATTTAGGGCGAATTCTCATCCGCCAGACCCCAAAGCGATGCACCACCACCGCCCTCAACCCAGGTTTAGTCCAGTCAGATTGATGAGCCTGCCAATCTTCGACAATATACTGCCAGAGAGTTAAGGAATGCTCAGCAGTCATCATTCCCCTCCACGGACTAGGGCACTATGGCGCAAAAAATCTTGAAATAACAAGGGCGGATCAATCGCTGGTTTCCGTTGCAGCCAGCGACGCAATTGCCATAGCCCAAAGCCCAGCATCCAAGCAGCATCGGTCAAGGCTGCATAGGCACGACCATAGTACCGGCAAAAATAGCGACGACGGGAGTCGAACCAATATTGAGGACGCCGCCGTTGGGCCGCCGTTGCACCTGTTACACCGGAACTCTGACCCACCAAATGCACCACTCGACTCTCAGGAACATACCAACAGGGCCATCCAGCTTGGGAGGCTCGCAGGCAAAAATCCACCTCTTCGTAATACATAAAATAGGCTTCATCCAACAGTCCAATTTCCGTAAACACCGCCGATCGAACCATCATGCTGGCCCCTGCGACCCAATCCGTTGGCATAACCTGCCCAGCAATGGGAGGAGCCACCACCCAATCAGAAAGAAGCTTAGAGACGATTCCTAGACGCAAACCTTGATCAAATTCACTCCAGAGGGAGGGAAACCGAAAAGCGGAATATTGTGGCCTGCCATCAATATCCTCCAAGCGGCTGCCCGCAATCCCTACCCGAGGATGCTCCTTGAAGAAGGCCAAGAGCGCTGTTAGGGATCCAGGTCGCACCACAGTATCAGGATTTAACAGCCATAGGTAATCTGGAGGGCAGTCAGATTCTAGGGCTGGTCGGATGACAGCGTTATTGCCATGGGCAAAGCCACCATTATGCGGGAGGGGATGTAAGGTTACCCAAGACTGCCAACCTTCCCTAGCAATCGCTTCGCCAATCACTGCTAGGGAGTCATCCTCTGAATGATTATCAACCATAGCCACCTGAAGATTAGGCAAGGTTGAGCGTTCAGAGTCTAGCGATCGCAAGCAGTCCACCGCCAGTTGAGGGGTACGGTAATTAACGATTACAACCAAAATAGTCGGTGCAGTAACCATAGCTCAATCCATATCCAACCCCTAAACGTTTCCCTAGTCTTATCTTGCCCCCACTCCACTTTTCTTGACCCTCACAAGCCTAAAGCCCAGTCTCCTGGTCCAACTTTGACCCAGCCTTCCAGGCTCGATGGGCAGCGCTTTTAAGGGCAGTAAGCAGTCAATGGATCATCTCGACAGATATAAGGCAGCTATACTCTTAATAGGGGAATTTCCATATTTAGGATCTTCTCTGCATAGTTGTATAAACTTAACCCTTAGAATTCATGGTATACGGAACTTCTTCCGCTAGAGCTGAAATGAGCGAACTTCGACGGCTCAAGAACCTGTTGCCGCCTGAGCTACAAAGTTGGGTCACGGTAGAAGCAACCACCGCCACCAATGCTCCCTTAATCACCTGCGAAGAGTTGGGTCAAGATGAAGTTGAAATTCAAATTGATCTGCTTCGCTGGGAGCAATTTGCTAAAGATCAACGCAACTTACTCTTTTGGCACCAAGTTGCTCGGATTCAGAATGATACCATCCCCAGAGATGGCTGGGAAATGGCAGCCTTGGCCATTGGTTTAGGGGGCGCTGTCGGCGAACTATGGGTTCAGGATGGTCTATTACTAATCCTCGCGCTCTCCTTATGTGGTGTTTCTGGCTGGCGACTTTATCAACGCAACAACTCCCAAAAAAGCATCGATCAAATCACCGCCGCCGATCAAAAAGCAATTGCCCTTGCCACTCGATTTGGTTATACCCTACCCAATGCCTATAAGTCCCTAGGTAGCGCCCTCAAAATTTTGATTGAACAAAGCCCAAGTCGACGCAAACGCAAGGGCTACGAAGCCCGACTGCAAGCCCTCAAGGTTAGCGCCGCCGAAGCCAAGGCCCGCAGCCAATCGATGCGATCTGAGCGCCAGCAGAGTCAGCAGATCCCAGATCTGCAAAATTATTCTTCCTGAGTTGAGATTGCCATAGCAGGCAAATGCTCTTGCAACTGAATTCGATCTAGCCGAGGTTGGACCGCCACAACCTTGACACTAACCTGATCACCCAAGGTGATCGGGCGATCAAAGCGCATCGCCAGCTCTAGCCCTAAATCCTCAAGCAGGACCAAGGCTAAATTTTCATATTCCCGCAGCCATCGCAGAACAATGGCCTGCCAGACCTGATTGGTGTGTTGGCGCAAATATTCAAGACTCCAATAGCGTTTAGTTTGCCGTTCTAGGAGGGTTGCCTCTTGAGATGCCGCAATGACACTTGGAATCAAGGTAGTCAGGTCTGCTTTACTAAAGGGCAAAGGCTCCTGACGCAGATGCGCTTTAATTTGAAAATGAGCCACAAGATCCGCATAGCGCCGGATGGGAGAGGTGACCTGACAATAACTTTCTAACCCCAAACTAGAATGCCTGGCTGGAGTCATACTGACTTCACTACGGGGCATGCAGCTGCGAATTGCACAGGAGCGAACAAACCCAGGAGCAAGTTGTAGTAGATCTTCTTCCCTCGGCAATTCAGGCTGGGACTGGTGACGAAAGGGCAAGGGTAACTCATGGGCTTGACCATAGCGAGCTGCCATCTCACCAGCCAGAATCATCATTTCTGCCACCAAGTTACGAGACTGGGAGTCATAGAGTACCTCAATTTCGACCCGCTCACCCTCAACCTTGATCGAGGATTCTGGCATTTGAATGCTAATAGCGCCTTGAGATTTGCGCCAAGCTTGACGACAACTGGCCCATGCAGCAATTCCCAGCAATTCTGATTCAGCCTGAACACCTAGCTCTAACATTTCATCCACGTCAGTATAGGTGAGCCGATAGGTAGGCAAACCTGACTACAACAGATTTCATACTCGGCAATTGCCCCCTCCGGTGTTAAGATAACGCCGAAACTCAAGGCACAACAGACCTTACCCTGCACTAAGCTCATCGGACCTGTGGATAATTCCTTAGGAAACATCGGAATCATCCCTGTGGGGAGATATAGAGTAGTGCCACGGCGTTGGGCCTCCCGATCAAGGACACTGCCAAGGGTAATCCAGCGACTGGGGTCAGCAATATGGATCCATAACCGCTGTTGATCATTTTCTAGGAACTCTAAGCTTAGCCCATCATCAATTTCTGAAGTCGCTTCGTCATCGATGGTATAGGTCTTTAACTGGGTTAAATCGCGGCGATCAAGATGACTATCAGCAGGTGGGTTCTCAAGCAACTCAGTCACGGCAGCCAAAATAGTGGGCGAAAACTGGACAGGGGTTTGACTCCGACGCAGATATAGATTTTCATGAAGACTCCAAAGCTTTAGCTCCACCAATAAATCGAAGGCAGCATCCGGGGTAGTGGGTCGTTGCAGAGCAGATAAAATTTCCGCCGCCATGGTTCGATGAGAAGCTTCCTCGCCAAGGAGCACGAATTTTTCCAGGGCTTGTAGGTAAGTGAGATCGCCCCCTCGCCAATCCACTGGCTCACCAGCAAGAGCTTGCTGGAGGGCCTGATAAAACTGCTGCTGCTCTTCTATCCGTTTTGCCTGTTGGTAAAGCTGATGTTTCAACTCTTCGACTTGGAGAGCGGAGCGAGGCTCGTAGTGATCGCCTTTTTGCTTGAAGTACAATTTGTCATCGCTGAGCAAACAATGGGCTGCATAGCAATGGGGCGGGCTCTGATCCGAAAACAACAACTGGGCCAACTGTACAGGAGTTACCACCTCACCGTCTTCGAGCAACAGTTCCCAAGCCACTTCTAAGCTAGCAGGCTCAAAACAAGACTCAACCTCCTCTAGGAATTGAGGAATATCCTTGAGGGTATAAGTCTCCCCCGCAATCACATAGGTAATCTGCCGAGGGTGAACTGTATGGGATTGACCATTGGCACCTAAAACAATCCAGTTCTTTTTGCCCTCGGGTCGTTCTACAATTCCCATCTGGAATGAGCGCCGATGATCCGATCCACTGTCCGTTCGGAGCTTGAATTCGACTAGGGTTCCCTTCTCCACACGCTCTTAGCCCATGCAACGTTTAGCTATCGCTATCCAAAGCTAACCTATATAGCTTTGATTTGCCTATATCTGGCAATTTAGTGGGGTTGCAGGCCACCCAGCCTTCACCAATAACCCTGAGTGCCTACGGTGTACACACAAGTCGGTTTTGAGCTATTTCCCATGCAAAGAACATAGCCTCAAACCGTTTCAGGCCGTGGGTTAGAGTTGCTGTACCTGGAGGTCTTTGAGACTGATACCCCTTCCATC
>JAAUUW010000134.1 GCA_012030735.1 Acaryochloridaceae cyanobacterium SU_2_1 | reverse complement strand
GCAAAAGACAAAAGGGAAATTTGAAAAGTGTAGCAAAGAACCACAACAGGTCCTAGAATCAGTTTTTGCATTTCCTCCCAATCGAGACACGATGGGTGGCACTGCCTACCTTATTGTAGGAAATTCCCGGCAACATCATGATTGATTGTCCTGCCTGGACTGCCCAGACCCAAAACTTCCTTCGCGATCGCGGTGGGGTTGAGCAGCTCGTCATAACTCACCGACAAGGAATCAGTCAGCAAATTGCCCAGATCCAGCAAGCCTTTGCCTGCCCAATCCTAATCCAAGAACAGGAAGCCTATTTATTACCCAAGCTCTCCGTAACACCCTTTGCAGACAGTCTGAGCCTTAACCCTGATTGCCAATTACTGTGGACCCCTGGGTATTCCCCCGGTTCTGCCTGTTTATATGTTGAGCGACTGGGCGGTGTTTTATTTACAGGTCGGAGCATTCTTTCCAATCCCCTCGGTCAACCCATGCCCCTCCGCACAGCCAAGACCTTTCATTGGCCCCGCCAGATTGCCAGTGTGCAACGGTTGCGAGCGCAATTTACCCCAGCAACACTCACTTATCTTTGCCCTGCTGCCAATACAGGTTTTTTGCGAAAAAAAGGGGTCATTGAAGAGGCCTATCAAGCCCTCTATGCTCTAGATCTAGAGCAACTACTCCACACCCAAATCAAGACTTGACATTACCCCGAGGTCAAGTCTTGCCGTTACAAAGTCTTCACCCAGAGCAGATTCACCCATGATATTGGGATAGACTCTGACAAGAATAGTTCCTTAAGGGTCAATTCTGGGTAGAGTATAAATGCTAATGCAAGGATTGAGAAGAATATGTCCGATGCCCTGTTGCGTGCTCTTGTCTGGACTGACTGTAGACTCGCACTTATTTTTATGGTGTTGATGCCCTTGGGGCTACTAGTATGGGCCATTATTGAAAATGCACAACCCCTGAGTCGGCTACTCGTGATTTATTGGCGGGTGGCCAGCTTATTCATGATCACCCTTTATTTAATGATTGCTCAAGTTCCCCTTGGTTTTGCTACTCTATTCTTCGGCATGGTCTTAGTCCCAGCAAGTCTCTGGTTTTGGGTTGATCTGAATGAAGAAATCGAAGATCGCCAAGGCAAGCTGAAATTGAGCTTAACGGCATGGCGATGGGGCATCACCTTGCTTAGCTTAGCTACAGCTGGGCTGTTAATGCCTGATCTGGGCTGTGCTGTCTCTAAAAGCGCCCTCTCTAGCGCTCAATGTCAAATTTGGCTAGAGCCAGCCTATGGCTTTGCCGCCTTTGTCCATGCAGGCAGCAGCGTCAGTCGGATTAGCTTCCTATCCACGATGGCCTTGATTATGTACGGGCTGTATTTTATCTATTTCTTGCTGTTTAGGTTATCTAAACAGGGTCGCTCGGCAACGGGGTATTAGTGTCTCTCCTTGCATAGTTGAGCCTTCAAACTCCTTGGAATGTCTGCCACTAAATCATGACGCTTACCATTGGTCAACGCTTAGAGCAATATAGCCTCCAGCATCCCCAAGAAGTCTTGTTAGTCAAGGTAGAAGTCGAGGCTGAACAGGACGAGATTGCGATCTTCAAAGGCTTCTCTAGTTCTTTAATGCGTGCTACCGCCTTTGATTTAGAGATTCCTGTTCTGACAGACAAAGCCAAAATTCTCAGCATCGACCGTCTCGCCAGTCCCTACGATCCGGCAAAGCCTCACTATCTAGAGCGAGGGTTATCCTGGCCAGCTTTTCTCGCCCTGCTGACAGCGCAAGGACTGTAAGCAAACGCATCGCGGCATCCAGAACCACAAGGTCGACGACAGCATTAAACCCCAATTGACCCTAGTCGGCTGGGGGTTTAATCAGCGAGATCATGCAAGAATATCTGTGAGTACAGCAAGCATAATTGAGATTTATTTAGGTATGGACAATTCTTTAGCTGCGGTTTATCTGGGGATTTTTGTTGTCTTCCTCACCTTTGCAGGTTGGTTTGTCTTTGCCCAAGTCTTTAAGACTCGCAAAAACGAACTCACTATTTCTAAGTTAGAGGACAAGTTCCAAAAACAAGAGGGGACTATCGCTGAATATTTTGAGCTCGGCAGTATTTATCTCAAAAAGAAACTCTATGTGCAAGCGATTAACCAGATGAAGAAAGCCCTTAAAGCAGCAGAGGCGGAGATGGCCCTTGAGCCCATGCCCATCCCGGAGGAGGCAGAGGGCGCAGAGGCAGAGATGCCAGTGGCTGAACCTCTTGCCCCCCTTTACAATGCTTTAGGCTACGCTTATTTTGGCCAAGAACAGTTTGACATGGCAATCCGCAATTACAAAGAGGCTCTTAAATGTAAGCCTGATTATGTGGTGGCCTTAAATAATTTGGCCCATGCCTATGAGCGCAAAAAACTGCCCCGACAGGCCTTAGAGACCTACGAAGCCGTTCTTAATCAAGATCCTAAGAACGTAGTCGCGAAAAATCGCTGTAAATCTCTACGTCGACAAGTTGTTGCGCCAGGTTAAGGTAGATGCCAGATTCCTTGATGTACAGCGAAGAGATGTTTGTGGTTTTGGAAACTGACCAGCCAGAGCAATTTTTGACCCCCGCTGAATTGCTCATAAACTAACAGGGATCCTGACAAGTCAGCAAGACAATCTGCCCCCTGATTTGCAAGCCATTGATGCGATCGCAGATCAAGCCCAGCACCTACTCGCCACAAGCTGTGAGCTAGATCTTGGTCCCAATCAATTTTTGCAATGGTATGCAGTGCGTCTAGAAAAATAAAAATGGTATGCAGTGCGTCTAGAAAATAAAATAGTGGTGACGCTTCAACCAGGGCTGCCCCCGCTTTGTTTTTGAGGGGATAGCGAGCTGTTTCCGTGCTTCCGTATCAACGGATAATGGTGCGCTTTCATCCAGGGAATCAGGGCCTGCCAATCTTCCTTTTGGATAATCATGGCTGAGAGGACCACGATATCGCACTATTCCCAGTCTGCATCTGTCTCCGGTTGAACATTGCGATTGCACAGCCGCAATTGCCATTCAGCAGGGAGAAGGGCTGCGATGGTACTCAGCCCCAAGGGAGGGTTTGTCGATTTCAACCCTGCTAAGTCAAGTGCTTCTTGATCAGACCAAAAGGAATTCGGTAAGATCAGCCATCACAATAGAGCATTCAACTCTTGGTATTGTGCTAGCTAGCGTTAGCCGTGCCAAGAGCCAGAACCCTAAAAACCGCCTGGTTATGGAGCTGAAGAAACTACAATCACAAAGGGGAAGGTAAACCTAGTCCAGAAAATTAGGATTTAGGGCAAACAAAGCGACCACACAGCCCTCCCGATACTTCAAAAGCCATAGAGAAAAAAGCATCGGCAAGAAAGTTAAGACTGCCTGGGCTAAATTTTGACTCTAGCTCTCTCAAGTCGGACCCCAGTCAACCAGTCAGAGACTGGATTCTAAGGACTTATGCCTGCCAAGCAAGGCTTAATAAAACTCGGGATGACTGATTTTGAGCAACCCGCACCGAGGGTTCCCCCCCGCCTAGTCAGCACAACTTATAGTTGGTTACTAGCAACACCCCTTTGAGCACCATACATCGCCCGTAACACAGCGGCAGGATCCACAAGCTTGCCTTGATACTTTAAGGTCCAATGTAAGTGAGGTCCCGTGGTTCGACCCGTCATCCCCACTTGGCCAATCCGTTCACCAGCGCGAATCAGTTGCCCCTTGCGAATAGCAATCCGCCATCCACCATCTCACCACTGCTGACATAGCCCTGCATATGGCAGTAAACATGAATCCAAGACCCAGACTGAATTCGAACCGATGTTCCACAGGCTGTATGATCTGACACATCCACAACGCGGCCAGCCCACCAACTACGAATAGAGCTACCTGTGGGCGCAGCAAAGTCCAAGCCCGAGTGAAATTCTGTGCTATAGCCACCGGTGGGGGAGATTCGATAGCCAAAGGGAGAGGTATAGCCCTGAAAGTTTTCGACAGGGAAGGATCCATTGTTCCAAATAGAGGGTCCCCGCGCAGTGAGTTGAGGTGGCTGTTCCTCTTCCGCCGCCTTACCAATGGCCGTAGAGACACCAAGGACTAACAAACTTGCACTCAATACCGATAGCCAACGGTTACATCCCATGAACAAAATTCCTCTACAACAAATGTGATCTCTGTAACAAACCAGTGCGGAAGCGTTTACCACCCTAAAACAGAAAACATGAGTTCCCTTATAACGCCATGTTCTAGATCTGTCAATAGTTTTCCGCTATTCCCGCTCTTTTCTGGCCTTAGCCATCTTTGCCCGGAAGGGTCATCTTTTTCCAAGTATGCAAATATAGGCCATTATTTTTGCGAGTTAGGTCCCAACAGACTTCTCCCCAAATCTTTCTCTTGACTTAAAGCAGAGTCCTCAGGTTCCCTGAACAAGATTGTATGGAATCTGCTCGCTTGATTGGGTTCAGTATGGACCAAAGGTAGAAAAATTAGATCACCCCTGTTAGTCCTGAGGCGGGATGATCACTGATTTGCGGTGAGCTAAGCAAAGACTGCTGTGAATCAATATCCACAGAACGTTAGACTGAAACCATGACAGTAACTCAAGAGCATCCCAAGTATTCCCGGTTTCACAAACTCCTTTTGTATCTAAAGCCCCATTGGCAGAATGTCAGCCTGGGGGTGGTTGCTCTTTTCATCGTCAATGGTTTAGGGACTTACTTACCCCTGTTAATTCGGGATGCCATTGACGATTTGGAAATCGCCCTGAGCTTGATCAAATTCTGGGCCCAGTGGCGATGATTGCGGCCCTAGCCTCTGTAATGTTTGTGATCCGGATGGTCTCTCGCATTCTGCTATTTGGGGTGGGGCGACGGGTTGAGTTTGATCTCAAACAACAAATTTTTGAGCATTTGCTGTCCTTAGAGCCGTCCTATTTTGCTGCAAATACCGCAGGGGATTTAATTAATCGAGCGACGAGTGATGTTGATAATATTCGGCGCTTAGTGGGATTTGCGGTCCTCAGTGTTGCCAATACGCTCTTTGCTTATGCGTTACGGTTGCCCGTGATGTTAGGGATTGAGCCTGTGTTGAGTTTGGCTGCGATCGCAATTTATCCCCTGATCATGATTTTAGTTCAAGCCTTTAGTGATCGGTTGCGCTCTGAACAACTAGCGGTTCAGCAATGTCTCTCCGACCTAAGCGAGCTAGTCCAAGAGGATATGAGCGGTATTTCTTTGATTAAGATCTACGCGCAAGAAACAACAGAGCAACAAGAATTTGCAGCTCTCAATCAAGCCTTACTGAAAGCCAATCTTCAATTGGCTAAAACACGCAATATTTTATTCCCTGTGCTGGGTGGCATTGCCAGTATCAGCCTGTTGGTGCTCTTAGGGTTAGGGGGACGAGCGATCCCCGCTGGTCAAATTAGCGTCGGAGATTTTGTGGCCCTGTTGCTCTATACAGAGCAATTGATTTTTCCCACGGCCCTCTTAGGATTTACGATTACTGCCTACCAACGGGGTGAAGTCAGCATTGATCGGATTGAATCTATTTTGACGGTCCAGCCTCAAGTTCAAAATTCCCCCCAAACCCTCACAATAGCCAAGCAACCGTGCAGGGCAAACTCAGTGCCCAAGACTTAACTTTTACCTATCCAGGCGCTAAACAGCCAGCTCTCAAACAGGTTAGTTTTCACATCGAGCCAGGTGAAACTGTCGCCATTGTTGGCCCCGTAGGCTCGGGTAAGTCAACCCTGGCCAATGCCTTGCCCCGGTTGCTCAACATTGGCCCTGGCCAGTTGTTTCTAGATGGCATGGATACCACTCAGGTTAATTTGCAAGACTTGAGATCTGCGATCGCTTATGTGCCTCAAGATAGCTTCTTATTCAGCACCAGCCTCAAAAACAATATTCGCTACGGCGATCCCCAAGCCACCATCGCTCAAGTAGAAGCCGTCGGTCAGCAAGCCCAAATTCACAAGGAAGTTCTCAATTTTCCCCAAGGCTATGAAACCTTAGTGGGAGAGCGAGGCATTACCCTCTCTGGTGGCCAGCGCCAACGCACAGCCCTTGGGCGGGCACTTTTAATAGATGCCCCCATTCTGATCCTAGATGATGCTCTATCCAGTGTTGACAACCAAACTGCCACTGCCATCTTGCAAATCCTCTCCCAGGGAACGCAACAGAGAACAGTAGTGTTCATCTCTCATCAATTATCAGCAGCTGCGATCGCCGATCAAATCTTCGTCATGGACCAAGGGCAAATTGTTCAACGAGGTAAGCATGAAGATCTGATTGAGAAGCCAGGTCTCTACCAAGATCTATGGCAGCAACAAAAGCTAGAGGAAAAACTAGGGTAAGGCTTGGTCTTTAGCTTTGATCATCTCCTCCAAAAGCTGAACCGGAAAGACCTTAGCCACATCCGCATAGGCAGCGACCACACCATCAGGACTAACCACATAGGGAACCCCATCCTTAAAATCACTAGCCACCACAACCCCAGCCCTATAGGCCAAGGGAAACCATCGCTCAAAGCCTCGATCGCGCAGCACTAGAATGCCCTGCCCATTGAGCTCATAAGCCTTCCCAATATAACCAGTTGCCTCATAAAAAATCTGGTGAATATGCTGATCTAATTGCGTTTCATCAGGGATCTGAGGCCGGTAAAAGGTTTTAATTTCTGCTTCAACATTCAGCTCTTGCAAGCGATCATGCAGTACTTCTCTATTACCAGACCAATAGGCGCTGCGGGCCCTATCATCTTGCAAGAACTTGAAAATGATCCCAACAGGCACCCCCTTATAGGTAAAGGACGGCCCCCATAAGGTCCCTAAGGCCAAGGCAATTCCCACCAAGCTCAGCCCCACTCCCCAGAACAATTTCATCCTAGATCTTCTTTGAAAGGTACTTCTTGGAGGCATAGTTCATCCGCGACAAAACTCTACTGCAGCTCAATCTTAGGAAGGAACAAAGGATCGATCACTAGTTTAGATCTTACATTTTAATTTTTTTCGTTGATTGATGCCTCGGGGATCGTGCGACGGGTGCCGTGATTTTTTTTTACGGGTACGCCAGGCAGCAAATACAAGTAACAATGCCAGCAACATATAGCTCAAAGCCCAAGAGCTACCCGCACCCCAACCGAGTTTGGACACGGTATCAGTTGGGGTCCAAGTATAGCTATGCATTAAACCGATAAAGGCTAAGGCGGCGGCAGCCAAAGCCCATAAAGCTGCTTGAGCAAAACTTTTGCTCAATAATATAAACCGTAATCGCTGCCAAAATCATCGCTGAGAGAATAACCCCCTGTTCTAAGGCAAAAGCCCCTTCAATATAGGTGTCACTCAACTTAAAATTGCTCACCAATGTCTGGGCATCAAAGGGTTGCCCAGGAGCACCTAGGCCAGCCGCCCGCAGACTATTTTTAGCAATCAAAGCTCCCCAAGCTGCGATCCCAGGCAGAATCCCCACCACTACGGCGGGGGCATGGGCGGCGGGGGTTACCGTAAAACCCTGAGCCACAATCACAATTCCAATCCACAATACGATCGCCATGCCTGCATCAATGGGGATTAAATAAGTGATCAAACCCAAGGTTCCGCTCAGGCATAATCCTCCCATCACCAAGCCATTCAACCAAGAATAGCCAATTCGCGCGCCCATCTCTTTCCAGCCAGGATGGCCAATATAAATAGTGGTGGGAAAACATGACCCAAAGACTGCCGCCACCAGAGTGCCAATCCCATTGGCTGCTAGACAGGGTGCTGTTGGGTAGCGATCACCTGCCGCTTCGGCACTTTCCAAGTTCTGTAAACTGCCCACCAAATTAAACAAACCCATGGGCAAAATAATACTAAAATATTGCCCGAGAATCTGCCAATGCTGCCCCAAGGCACCCAGCCAAAGCTTAGGGGCATAAAAGCCTAAGGGTTGCAGAGCCACCGCCCATTGCTGGGCATCCCATTGCACCAATTCCGTTCCCCAAGCTAAGGCAATGCCCATCAAAACTGCTAGCAATCCGCCAGGTATACCCCATTGAACCCGGCCAAAATAAGTCAAGAGAATGACACCCAAGGGCACAAAACCCACTAAGGGATTTGCAAAGGTTCGCAATAAAAAACCAATGGCAATAAAGGTTAAAGCAATGCCGCCCAGGGTGGACAACATTGCTGCTCGGGGAATTAAATTTCGCAGCCAATTCCCAAACCAAATGCCACTCAGTTCAATCAGCCCTGAACCCAAACAAGCCACCAATCCCGCCTGCCAAGATAATTCAGTGGCTTGAGCAGGGGCAATTCCCTGAGCGATCGCATCCAGCTTCACCGGTAACATCACCAAAAACACATAGGCAAACAAACTCACCGTGTTGATGCCATAGGGTAAAGCTGTTAAATCTTGTCGTTGTTCT
>JAAUUW010000133.1 GCA_012030735.1 Acaryochloridaceae cyanobacterium SU_2_1 | reverse complement strand
TTTAGGTCGGCTTCTGCTTGCTGTCTCGCTTTTTTCTTTTTCTTCGGCAATCTTATCCAGGTAGTAATGATAATCTCCAGGATAGACAACCAATTCACCATCACGAATTTCTACGATCTTATTGGCGGTTTGGGAAATAAAATAGCGATCGTGAGAGACAATTAAAACTGTGCCATCATAATGTTGCAAAGCCTCTTCCAGCATTTCCTTGGCAGGAATATCTAAGTGGTTTGTCGGTTCGTCGAGAATCAGAAAATTTGCAGGTCTAAGCAGCATTTTTCGCTAAAGCCAACCGCGCTTTTTCGCCTCCACTTAAAGCAGCTACTTTATTAAAAGCACTCTCCCCACTAAAGAGAAACTGACCTAACAAAGTTCGCACTTCTTCATTTTTCCAATCAGGAACCTCATCATGAATGGTATTCATCAGGGTTTTATCTAGATCTAAAGCTTCGGCTTGATTTTGCTCAAAATAGCCAGGAATTACATGGTGATCGCCCAATTTAACGACGCCTTCGTCGGCCTGTTCCATCCCCATTAAGAGATGGAGCAGGGTTGATTTTCCAGCCCCATTGGGCCCTAAGATGGCAACGCGATCGCCTCTCTCTAGCAATAAATTTGCTTCCAGGAATAGGATGTCATCCCCATAGGACTTTACCAAGTCCTTAATGATCACCACTTCTCGGCCACTTCTCGGCGCTGGCGGAAATTGAAACCTAAGGCTACGGACTCCGGCGGTGGGGGCAGCAATCCGCTCAATTTTATCCAGTTGTTTCTCTCGACTCTTGGCTTGAGTGCTGCGGGTGGCACTGGCTCGAAAGCGATCAACATAGGCCTGCTGTTTGCCCAATTCCTTTTGTTGATGTTCGTAAGCACTAAGTTGAGCTGCTTCCTGCTCGGCTTTTTGGCTTAAGTAGGCGGAGTAATTGCCCAGATAGGTGGTGGCGACCCCATGCTCTGTTTCCACAATCTTGGTACAGAGCCGATCTAAGAAAGCGCGGTCATGGGAGACAATCACCATGGGAGTCGACAGTCCCTTGAGATAAGACTCTAGCCATTCAATGGTATCGAGGTCTAAATGGTTCGTCGGTTCATCCAAGAGCAAGATGTCGGGGCTTTGCAGCAGGATTTTTCCCAGGCACATTCGCATTTGCCAGCCGCCACTAAAGGCGCTGACGAGGCGATCGCCATCTTCGCTGGTAAATCCCATTTCGGGGAGGATCTTTTCGATACGAGCCTCGAGACCATAGCCATCGAGCGCCTCAAATTGACGTTGGAGCCGATCTAGATCGTGAATTAGTTCTTCCAAGTGATCCGGTGCAGCGGTTTCCATCTGTTGCTGGACCTGGTGGAGAGCCTGCTGCCTTTGATTCGCCTCTGCAAACACCGTCCAAAACTCTTCCCGGACAGTACGACTGGGAACCACATCAAATTCTTGGTTGAGGTAGGCAATATGAAGGCTAGCCGGACGCAGAATTTCACCAGAGGTGGGTTCAATTTCACCGGCAATAATTTTAAGTTGGGTGGATTTCCCGGCTCCGTTGACGCCCACTAGACCGATGCGATCGCCTGGCTTTAGTTCCCAGTTGACATCCTTAAGAACTTCCCCTGTCGGATAGGTTTTATTGATATGTTCCAGTCGTAACATAGGGGTCTCCGGATCCTACTCATGTAATCATCCACGGTATGCCAATGACAATCGGTCGTGGAGCGAAATAAATCTTAATTATAGTCTGCTTGTTACCAGTGTATGAGGTGATCCTGCCCCTTGAGGATGGACTATGCTTCAATCTGATTGTGAATCAGTTGGGCAAAGCGCTCTGTGCTATCTGGAGTAGCTTGGCTGAGGGCTTTAGCCGACATCGCCTTCAGGTTCTGGGGAGCGGCTAACCATTCGAGAACTTTGTCTTGCAAAACTTCAGGGGTCAAGTCACTTTGTCGGTAGACCTGGGCTGCTCCTGATTTGGCAAAGGCTGCCGCATTATAGGCTTGGTGATCTTCGGCGGCATAGGGATAGGGGATGAGTAGGGCGGGTGTGGCTGCGATCGCTAACTCACTCAAGGTACCTGCCCCTGCTCGACTGAGGGCCAGATCCGCTCGTTGCCAGAGAGCCGCCATCTGATCATAAAAGGGGAAGCTTAAATAATGGGGATGCTCAAACCCTGGGGATTCTGAATCTTGCTGTCCAGTCAAATGGACAATCCAGGCCCCCGCCGCCAGCCAAGCAGGAGCACAATGGCGAACCAATCGATTGAGGGCAACAGCCCCTTGGCTCCCCCCAGCCACCACAATCAAGATCGCTCCTCGGAATCGCTAGATCAAGGGCAGTGGGCTGCAAAAATTCAGGTCGAACAGGAGTGCCCACCACCAGCGTATCGGCCTTTGGCAAATAGTCCGCAGCAGCTTCAAAACCTAAGGCCACAGACGTACAGAGCGGACTCAGCCAGCGAGTAACCTTACCAGGAATGGCATTGGCCTCATGAATAATGCGGGGCAGCCCCAGGGAGTAGGCCGCCAAAATCGCCGGTGCTGCAATATAGCCTCCCGTGGTCACCACCCCTGCAAACTGGCCTTTTTTGAGCAGGCGGCGGGTTTGCCAACAGGCTATCCCTAACTTGGTCAACAAAATCGGAGCTCTTAACCCCAAGCCTTTCTGCAGCCCCTCAATGGGAACCTTGTGCAAGGGATATTTTGCGGGCACAAGTTGAGTCTCCAGACGGTCACTGACCCCTAGCCACTCGATTTGATATTGATACTGATCTGCTTCGAGGGCTGCTGCCACTGCCAAGGCTGGGAATAAATGCCCGCCTGTCCCACTGGCAGCAACAAGGAGCCGTTTGGATTGGGGCATTGTGTTACAGGGGGGAGATACTCATCGGGACTATGCTGAAGCTTGAGAATTCTAGCGCTTTCTTTAGGAAAAAGGAAGTTACTCTAGAATTGAGATGCTACATTGAGAGAACCTTTGTTGCTGAGCTTTTCAATCTACTCTGTAGACTCAGAATTCTCCCCAGAACAAGGGAACGCCGCCCCCTGACGCAACTCTGTGATTGGTTCTGTATTCGCTTAACTTCTGCTGCATGTATAACTCTATCTGCTTTTTGCACATAATGAAGGCCCCAAACAGGAGGATGAGTCATAGTCGCCGTCAACCCCTAAGATCTCTGCTCATGGGTTTGATGTTGGCTTGCGTTTGCTCTACATCTGTCTCTTGGAACGCCCAGCAGGCCCTTTCCCAACCCAGTCAACTCCCAAAAGCACCCATCCCTACAGCACCCAAGGCTCCTGTTCCCCCTGCTCTGATTGCCCAACTGGCTAAGGTGGATGCAGCTGCCAATCAAAAGTCTTTAGAAACGCTGATTGACTTCTACAGTCCTGACTTTGTCAATAGTGATGGTCTCAATCGCGAAGCCCTCAAGCAGACCATCAAGGCTTTTTGGCAAGATTACCAAACTCTCACCTATAAAACCGAAGTATTGTCCTGGGCCACAACGGCTCAGGGCGGCTATACCGTAGAAACCAACACCACCGTTATGGGCAGCCGCCCCTTCGATCAAGGCACCCTACAATTGCAATCCAGTTTAAAAGGTCGGCAAACTTGGTTGAATGGTCGAATAACTCAACAGGAAGTAATCGCCGAGCAGAGCCAAATGACCTCGGGTGCTAACCCCCCAGAGGTTAAGGTTAACTTGCCTCAAGAAGTCACGGTTGGCCAAAAATTTGATTTTGATGTAGTGGTGGCTGAGCCCTTGGGCGAAAAACCCCTTTTAGGCGTCGCCCTAGAGGAACCGATCACGAAAGAGAGCTACTTGACTCAACCCGCCCTCAAGTTAGAGCTTTTGCCAGCTGGGGGTCTGTTTAAGGTTGGCCAAGCGCCGAGTCAACCCGCCAACCATTGGATTTCTGCAATTTTGGTTCAAGAGGGGGGGATGACCATTGTCAGTCACAGACTCAAGGTTGTGCAGCGGTCAACAGCAGCTCAACCAAAGCGCCAGTAGCAAAGGAAGAAATGGCGATGAATCCGGAACGGCTCAAAACCGCTTTTGCCTCACCTGTTAATGATAGCGAGACAGAAGACTCCCCTCGGGTTGCCGAGGTCGAAATTCATTTGGAATCAGAGGGAGGCAAGCTCTATTTATATTTACCCTCCGCTCAGGAAACAACCTTAAATTGGTCGGAGTTATTGGCCCAACTGCAAAAATGTTTAGACGCTAGCCAGCGGTTTTTGCCAGCAAATACCCATGTTGATCTGATCGCTGGCGATCGCTTGATTGATCATCGCCAGTTACAGTCGATTGTTGACAGCCTTAGTACCTATAAACTGCATTTGGTGCGGGTACATACAAGACGACGGCAAACAGCAGTGGCTGGAGCAACATCTGGCTATTCTATTGAGCAGCAATCCCAGATCTTGCCCATGGCCCAATCTTCGATTGCCCAATTGACGGTATCAGGGGATTTTGTTAAGGTTGAACCCCTTTATTTGCAAACAACATTGCGGTCTGGCTCTGAGATTCATCACCCAGGTACGGTGATTATTCAAGGCGATCTGAATCCGGGTAGTGCGGTGGTTGCTGATGGCGATATTTTGGTCTGGGGAAGGTTACGGGGTGTGGCCCATGCGGGGGCCAGCGGCAATGATCAATGCAGGATTATGGCCTTGCAAATGGAGCCCACTCAACTGCGCATTGCTGATTACTTAGCCAGGGCACCTGAGTCTAGTCTGCATGAATTTTATCCCGAGGTTGCTTTTATTGCGGAGGATGGAATTCAGATTGCTCCGGCATCGGAATTCAGCAAAAACGGTAAATAATCCAAGCAAATTTATGTTGTAAATCTAAGCTAAACTATGGATTGTTTGGTTGGCCGACTAGCACACGTTATTGATTTTCAGGTATATGGGTCGAATTATCGTAGTTACATCCGGCAAAGGTGGAGTAGGTAAAACGACCTGCACAGCCAATTTAGGGATGGCCTTGGCGAGGCTCAACCATTCCGTGGCCCTTATTGATGCAGATTTTGGTCTCAGGAACCTCGACTTGTTATTGGGTTTAGAAAATCGGGTTGTTTATACAGCGCTGGAGGTGCTAGCAGGTCAATGTCGGCTGGAGCAGGCTTTAGTTAAGGATAAGCGCCTCAATGATTTGGTGCTATTGCCTGCGGCCCAAAATCGCAACAAAGATGCGGTTACCCCTGAGCAAATGAAGCAATTGGCCTATGCCCTCACCAAGAAATATGATTTTGTGCTGATTGACTGTCCGGCGGGAATTGAAATGGGCTTTCAAAATGCGATCGCCGCTGCAGATGAAGCCTTAGTGGTGACCACCCCAGAAATTTCGGCGGTGCGCGATGCAGACCGCGTTGTTGGTCTGCTAGAAGCTCATCATATTAAATCTATCCATCTGATTGTCAATCGGATTCGACCGGCTATGGTGCAAGCGAATGACATGATGTCGGTGCAGGATGTGCAGGAAATTTTGGCAATTCCCTTGATTGGGGTTATTCCTGATGATGAGCAAGTGATTGTGGCCACCAATCGGGGTGAACCGATGGTGTTGTCTGAAAGCTTCTCTATGAGTGGGATGGCTTTGCGTAACATTGCCGAGCGTCTAGAAGGAAAGCAAGTTGATTTTTTAGACTTAAACGCTCCCTACGATACTCTATTTGCTCGGGTGCGGCGTTTCTTTAGTAGGTGATCACTAGATCTAGATCCAGTAATCTTTATCTAGATCTATGCCTGTGGTATTTTAAGCAACAACTTGACTAGCTGCGACTGCTCAACCCATACTGCTGAAATTCTATGATTAGCGACTTTCTAGAACGGCTTTTTCTAGGCTCAGACCTAGCAACCAGTCGAGATGATGTCAAGAGCCGTCTCAAAATTGTCTTGGCTCATGATCGTGCCAATCTGTCCCAAGAAATGATGGAGTCGATGCGGCAAGAGATCTTGGAAGTGGTGTCTCGCTATGTAGAGATTGATATGGATGGCTTGAATTTCTCTTTGGAATCGGACCAGCGGGCCACAGCCTTGATTGCTAATTTGCCCATTCGGCGGGTTAAGACGGAGCCAGATGCCCCATCCTTAATCCCACCCACTGCAGGTCGTTGGTCTAACCCTGTTAATTTGGACAATCCACCCTATTCAGGGAGCTAATCTCTTGCTGCTAGGGTGGCTGAGGTTGGTTGAGCCATGCTATTCCTTGCAAAGAGATTTGTACATAGACATCAGACTATCGCTTAGGGCATGGCTCATGGAGCCTAACTCTAGACCGACAAAGGCAGCGAGACCTTCGGGCCAATATTGATGGCTGAATTGCTCTGTGAGGCGTTGGCTCTGTTGCCAATCTAGGGAAAATTGACCGCCTTGGTGAAGGAGAACTGCGGCTAGGGTTGCGGCACCCACCCATACCCCTAAATAGACAATTCGCAAAATCGTGCCTACAATCGGGCCATGGGACAACCAAGACCGGTGCTTCAACATCCTTTGGTAAGGAATCCAAATATATCTGAGCCAACCCCAGCGCTTAAATTGCAGCGAGTAGATATCTAGATCTGGGCCAAACATTAAGCCACTAAATAAAAAAGCACTGGCAACAATCAAGGTCAGCCTAGCATTTCGACTCAACAGTAGCATTGCCAAGGTAACAAAAGGCAATGCTACCAAGGTGATTTGATCATGCACTCTTCCAGCAGGCATATGGGCAGCCATCAGTACTAATTTGCATCTATTATGCAGATCTGACAAGAATCTTGCGAAACTCCGGTGAGGGTCTGTTACAATACATCCGCACTGGTATTCAATCCTCTAGGGCGATTAGCTCAGTTGGTAGAGCGCTTCGTTTACACCGAAGATGTCGACGGTTCGAGTCCGCCATCGCCCATCTAGAAAATTACCAAGCTTCCTCATGCTGAAGCGTTGAAAGCTTGCTGTCTTGCTTGTGGCGCTTGAAATTGGTCATCAGATCTCATTCTTCTCTTTTTTCTCTCAAAATATATTCAGGAATAGGAGAGACTAAGCCAAGATATTTACAATTATTGTCTTTTAGCACTAATGATTGAGCCGCAGAGCACGGAGTTGCTTGAAAATGAGTATGGGTAGGAAAGTAACTACTGGGGGCATAGCGGACGATCGACGTCGCCACTGCAACTTCTTCCCCATCTCGCTCTAGCATGCGGCGTTGCACGCCAACCAAAGGTGAATCTTCAATCTGAATTACGACACGCTGACTAAAATCCGTATGTAGTTGCATACTTTTCCTAAATCCAATTGATGTGATTGCTTCGTTGATAAGACGTTGACTGTATCGCTTGCATAGCCAATTCGATGAGTGTTTCAAGTCGATCAAAAAATTCTGTGCAAATTGTCCCAACTACCAACAGTCCGAACAGTTTTTGAGTAGCAACGATAGAATGCGATTTTTAGGCTCCTGAATTGAGAAAATTGCGACGGCAGAATAGGGATTTTAGCCCTAGGCTTAAAAATTGTCCGGACTATTGAACTACAGTTCGGGTGACAAAACGGTTTGAATTGAAGTTTCTGCCATCAGTAGTTTATGTACAGGGCAGCGATCGGCAATCTCTAGTAGTCGTTGCCGTTGCTCAACCGTTAGCACACCCACAAGTTGAAGCTGGGCTTGGATGGTTTGGGCATTGTCTACTTTTACCAAGCGACAATCGACATATACATGATCTAACTGCCAGCCCTTTCGCGCCGCATACATCTTGACGGTGATCGCTTTACAAGACCCTAGCCCCGCTAATACAAACTCAAAGGGAGTTGGTCCTGTATCATTACCCCCTAGATCGGGTGGCTCATCGGCAAGAAGATGAAATTGGCGACTGGTAATATCTTGTCCCAGATGGGATGTATTCGATGAAATTCGCACGAATGTCATTTGATTTCTCCTACTCAGATTTTTTGAAAAGATGGGATTAATGACAAATTGCTGTTTAATTACGTCCGGCCATAACACCGCCATCGACATCCCACACTACCCCTGTAACCCAATCTGCGCGATCGGATAACAAAAAGGCGATCGCATTTGCCACATCTTCAGGTGTGCCAATTCGGCCGATCGGATGAAAGGCATTAAAGCCTTGTAAGGCGCTGTGAACCTCTTCTTTGGGGATAAATTCTTCATAGATGGGAGTTTCTACGACAGCGGGGGAAACCGCGTTGACTCGAATTCCGCGATCGGCTAATTCCATCGCCAGATGTTGTGTCAGGGCATGTAAACCGGCTTTTGCCATCGAATAGGCTGACGATGGTGTGGCTTTAATCGCTTGCTTCGCCCACATCGAGCCAACATTGACGATCGCACCCTTGATATTACGATTCACCATATTTTGCGCGATCGCCTGAGTAATAAAAAACGTCGCTTTATTCAGTTCCAAATACAGGTCGTAATCTGCTTCGGTATGTTCTAGAAAAGATTTGGGGAGAAAAATACCTGCCGCATTGACCAACAAAGTCGCATCGCCATGATTTTGATTGAGCCGTTCGATTAAGGCTTGACGCTCCTGCGGATCGGCAATATTTGCCTGTTCACCGCTAACCGAACCATATGCCCTGAGGCCGACGATGTCAACGCAAGTATTTTAGAATTCGCTTTCTAGTGGTTTTGTCATGCTTATCTAACGTTATTGTGTAATTTTTGATTTTGATATTTTCACGACAAAATCACAGAA
>JAAUUW010000013.1 GCA_012030735.1 Acaryochloridaceae cyanobacterium SU_2_1 | reverse complement strand
AATCAGATTGAGATTTGGTTTAGCATTTTGGTACGTAAGCTATTGCGGCGTTCAAGTTTCACCAGCAAAACTCACCTGAGAACCCGTATTCTGGGGTTTATCGAATACTTCAACCGTACGATGGCAAAGCCTTTTCAATGGACTTATAAGGGCAAGCCCTTAACCGCTTAAATAGTTGATGGACTTAAGCCAAGCTGTACTAGTCTGGGTTGCATCGCTAATAACTTTGAATTTGCATTACAACCTACAGCTATTCTAAGGGGTTCATTAGAAAATTTAGATGAATCAAAGTTGTTTATAATGCTGTTCTTGGCCCTATGTCTTGCACCTTGGTTGTAGAGCAGCTCAGCCAAGTCTCTCCTTAGCGTTGAAAGTTCTCAGCAACAAAATATGAATACTAATGCACTTCCCCCTCGGCAGGGTCTCTATGACCCCCAGTTCGAACATGATGCTTGCGGCCTAGGCTTTGTAGTTCATCAATTGGGGCAAAAATCCCATGAAATTATTGAACAAGCCTTAACGATCTTGGAGAATTTGGATCATCGTGGAGCTTGTGGTTGCGAAACAAATACAGGGGATGGGGCTGGGATTTTGATGCAGATTCCCCACAGGTTTTGCAAAAGAGGCGGCGCGCCTAAATTTTGAGCTGCCAGCGCCGGGAGAGTATGGCGTGGGTATGATCAATACCTCTCCTAACCCTGAACAACGGCAAGCGAGTCGCCAACGGTTTTCTGAAATTGTGGCGGCCCAAGGACAAACCGTGCTTGGCTGGCGAGATGTACCCACAGATAATGCTTCCCTAGGCAATAGCGCTAAGTCGAGCGAGCCCTTTATCCAACAGGTATTTATTCAACGTAGCCCTGATCTTGTGGATGATTTGGCCTTTGAGCGTCAGCTCTATGTGATTCGCAAGCTAGCCTATACGGCCCTGCGGACCCGTGATGTGGATTCTTTTTGGTATCCTGCCAGTTTGTCTTGCCGCACCCTTGTCTATAAAGGGATGCTGATGCCTGTTCAGGTGGGTCAATATTTTCTGGATCTTCAGGATCCTGATCTAGAAAGTGCCTTGGGGCTAGTGCATTCTCGGTTTAGTACTAATACCTTTCCGAGTTGGGAGCGCGCCCATCCCTATCGCTACATTGCCCATAATGGTGAAATCAACACGATGCGGGGCAATATTAACTGGATGAATGCTCGCCAGTCTTTGTTTGCCTCGGATTGTTTTGGCGAGGACATGGCTAAGGTTCAGCCTGTCATTAATATTGACGGTAGTGACTCCACGATCTTTGATAACACGCTGGAGATGTTGTTTTTGGCTGGGCGTTCCCTGCCCCATGCCGTGATGATGATGATTCCAGAACCTTGGTCTGCCCATGAGTCCATGAGTCCTCAGAAGAAAGCCTTCTATAAATATCATTCTTGCTTGATGGAGCCTTGGGATGGCCCAGCTTCCATTTCTTTTACGGATGGCACCATGATTGGGGCTGTCCTCGATCGCAACGGTCTGCGCCCCTCTCGCTACTATGTCACCAAGGATAATCTCGTCATTATGGCCTCTGAGGCTGGTGTTTTGCCCATTGAACCGGAGCGGGTGCTGAGCAAGGGTCGCTTACAGCCCGGTCGGATGTTTGTGGTGGATATGTCCCAGGGCCGCATTATTGCTGATCAGGAGATCAAGGACCAAATTATTGCTGAGCATCCCTACGAGCAATGGTTAGCTGAGCAGATGGTAGCCCTTGCTCAACTGCCACCCGCCGCTTCAATCCCTGCTCCCTATGAGCCGGAAACGATTTTACAGCGCCAGATGGCCTTTGGCTATACCTTTGAAGAGTTGCGGATGTTAATTGCACCCATGGCTAATAATGGTGTGGAGGCTCTGGGGGCCATGGGTACGGATACGCCCCTAGCGGTGTTGTCTAATCAGCCTAAGCTGCTTTACAACTATTTTCAGCAGTTGTTTGCCCAGGTGACGAATCCGCCCATTGATTCGATCCGAGAAGCGATTATTACCTCTGCGCAAACAACGATTGGTGCTGAGGGTAATCTGTTGCAGCCGACGCCTGAAAGTTGTCATCTGATTGAACTGAAAACCCCCATCCTTACCAATGCTGAGCTAGCCCAACTCAAGGCCTTAGACGGAGAGTCTTTTAAGGCGGTGACCCTACCGATGCTCTTTGATTCTGAGGCTGGGGTGCAGGGGCTGGCAGCTGCGATCGCACAGATCTGTGCAGAGGCTGATGCGGCGATTGAGAGCGGCGCGAGTCTGATTATCCTGAGCGATCGCAACATCGACAAGGATCATGCTCCTATCCCAGCCTTGCTGGCAGTGTCGGGGTTGCATCATCACCTCATTCGGGCCGGCACCCGGACGCGAGTGGGCCTGATTCTAGAATCGGGCGAACCCCGTGAAGTCCATCACCATGCCCTATTGATTGGCTATGGCTGCGGCGGCATTAACCCCTACATGGTCTTTGAAACCATCCATGACATGATTCATCAAGGGCTACTGGTCGACCTTGATCCTGACAAAGCTTGCCAAAACTACATTAAAGCCGCCACCAAAGGCATTGTTAAAGTTGCCTCTAAAATTGGTATCTCCACCATCCAGAGCTATCGTGGTGCCCAGATTTTTGAAGCCATTGGCCTTAATCAAGCAGTGGTGGATCAATACTTTAGTTGGACAGCCTCTCGCATTGAAGGCGTTGACCTAGATGTAATTGCCCAAGAAGCTATACTCCGACATCGCCATGCCTTCCCAGACCGCGATCTTGAAACCCATACCCTAGACGTGGGGGGTGAATATCAATGGCGTAAAGACGGAGAAGCCCATCTATTTAGCCCTCAAACAATCCATACCCTACAGCAGGCTACTCAAACCAATAACTTCGAGCTGTTTAAGCAATATTCAGCCCTAGTGAATGAACAAAACCAGCAACTCTTTACCCTGCGAGGCTTACTCAAGTTCAAAGACCGACCATCAATCCCCCTTGAAGAGGTCGAACCCATTGATGCGATCATGAAACGCTTCAAAACTGGAGCCATGAGTTATGGATCAATCTCTAAAGAAGCTCATGAATCCTTAGCCATCGCCATGAACAGAGTTGGCGGTAAATCCAATACCGGAGAAGGTGGCGAAGACCCTGAGCGCTTCACTTGGACGAATGATCAAGGCGACTCTAAAAATAGTGCCATTAAACAGGTGGCCTCGGGCCGGTTTGGGGTCACCAGTTTATACCTCTCCCAGGCTCAGGAAATTCAAATCAAAATGGCCCAGGGCGCCAAACCCGGTGAAGGGGGTCAACTCCCTGGCCTCAAAGTCTATCCCTGGATTGCCAAGGTTCGCCATTCCACACCCGGCGTCGGCCTAATTTCGCCACCGCCCCATCACGATATCTACTCCATTGAAGACCTCGCTGAGTTAATTCACGATCTCAAAAATGCCAATCGGGCAGCACGCATTAATGTCAAATTGGTCTCAGAAGTGGGTGTGGGTACCATTGCTGCAGGGGTTGCCAAAGCCCATGCCGATGTGGTTCTCGTCTCAGGATTTGATGGGGGCACCGGAGCCTCTCCCCAAACCTCCATTAAACATGCCGGGTTGCCCTGGGAATTAGGTGTCGCCGAAACCCACCAAACCTTAGTGCTCAATAACCTCCGCAGCCGGATTGTAGTCGAGACAGATGGCCAGTTAAAAACCGGACGGGATGTTGTGGTTGCAGCCCTCTTAGGCGCTGAAGAATTCGGCTTTTCTACCGCACCTTTGGTCACCCTAGGCTGCATCATGATGCGAGTCTGCCATCTCAACACTTGTCCCGTAGGCGTGGCGACCCAAAATCCAGATCTGCGCCGAAAATTCACCGGAGATCCAGCCTATACAGTCAACTTCATGAAGTTTATCGCCCAGGAAGTGCGAGAGTTGATGGCTGAGTTAGGCTTTCGCAACCTGAATGAGATGGTGGGCCGTGTCGATGTTTTGGAACCAAAACAGGCCATAGACCATTGGAAAGCAAAGGGATTGGACTTCTCCAAGATTCTCTATCAACCCGATGTTCCGGCAGATGTGGGTCGCTATTGCCAAATTCCTCAAGACCATGGCTTAGAGAAATCCCTCGATATCACCCAGTTACTAGACCTCTGCCAACCCGCCATTACCGAAGGCCGTCCTGTCCAAGCCAGCCTGCCGATCAAAAACGTCAACCGAGCTGTGGGAACCATCCTCGGAAACGAGATCACCAAACGTCACTGGGAAGGATTGCCAGATAATACGATTCATTTACATTTTCAAGGAAGTGCTGGTCAGAGCTTTGGAGCCTTTGTGCCCCAGGGTGTCACCTTGGAGCTAGAGGGCGATGCTAACGATTACTTTGGCAAGGGCCTCAGTGGGGGTAGACTCCTCCTCTATCCACCTAAAACTTCTACCTTTGTGGCAGAAGAGAATATTATTGTCGGTAATGTGGGCCTTTACGGAGCTACCAGCGGCGAGGTTTACATTAGGGGGATAGCAGGAGAACGCTTCTGTGTGCGCAACTCGGGGGTGATTGCGGTGGTGGAAGCTGTGGGCGATCACGGTTGCGAATATATGACGGGGGGTAAGGTGGTCATTCTAGGCCCTACGGGCCGCAACTTTGCCGCTGGCATGAGTGGTGGAATTGCCTATGTCTTGGATGAGAGTGGCGATTTTGCAACCCGCTGCAACTTAGAAATGGTTGATCTCGAAGCCCTCGAAGATCTTGAAGAGATTCAAGATCTGCAGGAGATGATCCAACGCCATATCGACCATACCGATAGCCAAAAAGCTCACCAAGTTCTGACTAATTGGGGAGACAATGGTGCCTAAGTTTGTGAAGGTCATGCCCCGCGACTATAAGCGTGTTTTGAAGGCTATTCAACAAGCCATTGAAGATGGTCTGACCGGGGATGACGCTCTGTCTGCTGCCTTTGAGCAAAATGCCCGCGATGTCGCTCGCATTGCTGGCAGTTAGCCGCTACCTACCATCCATCGTTAGTCATCTGCATATTTATTAAGTCAAGCCTCAATTATGGGTAAGCCAACTGGTTTTATTGAATTTGTCCGCGAAGTTCCCGCTGATCGCTCCCCCTTAGAGCGCATTAAAAACTGGGATGAATTTCACCAGCATTTACCAGAGGATCGCCTCCGCAACCAGGGGGCACGCTGTATGGATTGCGGCACGCCTTTTTGCCATACCGGAACGATCATCAGTGGGATGGCGAGTGGCTGCCCCATTAATAATCTGATTCCAGAATGGAATGATCTGATCTATCGAGGTCTGTGGCGCGAAGCCCTAGATCGCCTCCATAAAACCAATAATTTTCCTGAATTTACGGGTCGAGTTTGCCCGGCTCCCTGCGAGGGGTCCTGTGTGCTGGGTATTAACAATCCCCCCGTCACGATTAAAAATATTGAACAAGCCATTGTCGATCGGGGCTGGGCTGAGGGGTGGATCCAACCGGAACCTCCCATTAAGCGAACAGGGAAGCAGGTGGCGATCGTTGGCTCAGGACCTGCTGGGCTTTGTGCCGCTGCCCAACTGAATAAAGCGGGCCATGATGTCACGGTGTTAGAGCGTGCTGATCGCCCTGGAGGATTACTCACCTACGGTATCCCCAACATGAAGTTGGAGAAAGAGAAGGTGGTGATGCGCCGGATCAAACTGTTACAGGCTGAAGGGGTTAAATTTGTCTACAACACTGAAGTGGGCAAAGACCTCCCCGCAGCCGCTTTATTGAAGGATTTTGATGCCGTTGTTCTCTGTACTGGAGCGACTCGGCCCCGAGATTTGCCTATTCCAGGTCGAGACTTGAAAGGGATCCATTTTGCCATGGATTTTTTGACGGCTAATACCAAGGCGGTCATGGACCCTAGACTTCAGGATCAAGTGATTTCTGCCCAAGGTAAGGATGTGGTTGTGATCGGTGGCGGTGATACGGGAACCGATTGTGTGGGTACCTCCCTCCGCCATGGTTGCAATAGCTTAGTGCAGCTAGAGATTATGCCTAAGCCACCGGGGGAACGCAGTCCAGATAATCCTTGGCCCGAATGGCCGAAGATCTATCGCTTAGATTATGGTCAAGAAGAGGCGGCAGCAGTATTTGGTGATGATCCTAGGGGTTATCTGACCATGACCACCCAATTTGCGGGGGATGATCAGGGGCAGGTAACGGCTCTCCATACTGTGGAAGTGTCTTGGGAGAAGGATGCCCAGGGTCGATTTACTCCGGTACCGCTGCCTGCTTCAGAGCGGGTGATTCCTGCCCAGTTGGTGTTGTTAGCCATGGGATTTTTAGGGCCAGAGCAGCCCTTGATCGATGCCTTGGGTGTTTCTGTGGATGGACGAGGCAATGTCAGTGCTGAGTATGAACGATATGCCACCAGTATTCCAGGGGTTTTTGCGGCTGGGGATTGTCGCCGTGGCCAAAGCTTGGTGGTCTGGGCGTTTAATGAAGGGCGAGGGGCGGCTCGGGAATGCGATCGCTACCTAATGGGCCATACCGATCTTCCCTAGCCCTGGGCAGGACCTTCCTAGATTACTGTTGTCTATATCGGTAAGGACTATGACCGAACTATCTCCTCAGGCTGTGTATGATCATCTCAACCACTTAGATCAAGTCGATCTGGTAGAGAGTGCCCGTTATCGAGAGATGGCCCAAACCTTGTTAGCCGATCCGCAGGTGAGTCTGTCTTGGCGCCAGGCCATTGCCGATCGTCTCAATCAGGCCAACTGTAACCTAGGCCTGCAAACAGCCAGCGATAACGATAGCTATTAGGTGCTGGATGATCGTTCACTCTCTCTTGGCTTGACTGCATGACCCATAGACAACATGTGCTCACCGTCTCTACAACAGGCAAAGCGTTTCACAATATCAGTGCTCAGGTACAAGCTTTGGTAACCAGCTCGGGTATGACCACGGGTCTCTGTACCCTGTTTATTCGGCATACCTCTGCCAGTCTGGTCATTCAAGAGAATGCCGATCCCGATGTGCTCAAAGACTTAGAAACCTTCTTGGCTCAACTGGTGCCGGAGGGTTCTCACTATCGGCATAGCACCGAAGGCTTGGACGATATGCCTGCCCATATTCGCACCGCTCTAACCCATACCTCTGAATATATTCCGATCTGCGAGGGTCAGTTAGCCATGGGGACTTGGCAAGGTATCTATGTTTGGGAGCATCGTCAACGGGGATCTAACCGCGAAGTGATTGTGCATTTATCAGGGCAATGAGATCCCGTCTATGTCAATTGAATTAAGATCCCTTATAACTATCAATAGTGATTGAAGGCCCTGTTGAAGATGCCATTGCTCTCTTTGTCTGGAAATAGACCTACTAATCTAGGCTTACAAAAAGGCAAGCTTGCCCCTTGCCCCACCACACCTAACTGTCTGTGCAGTCAAGATCCTGATCCAGGACATCAGATTGCCCCCTTGACCTATGGTGGTTCTGCCCAGGAAGGATGGAAAAAGCTCAAATCCATCCTAGCAGGCATAGGGAGTGCCGAAATTGTGACCGAAACAAAGGAGTATCTCTATACAGAATTCACTAGCAAGTTGTTGGGGTTTGTGGATGATGTTGAATTTTATCTTGATGCTAAGAACTCGGTCATTCAGGTGCGGTCTGCTTCTCGTTTAGGCCAGTCCGATTTGGGTGCTAATCGCGCGCGTATTGAGGCCATTCGCCAGCAACTCAAGGCTTAGACTTGCCGCCCCTCGAGGTGAGGCATTGTTTGCCGATCTCTATAAACAATGCCTCACTGAGGGCGACTTATTGACGATTGAGAGACCAGTCGTAGTCTAGGTAATTGACCTGGTATTTGCCTGTCTTGAGATAGGCCTGATCCTCAGGGCCAAGATAACTACTGATGAAGTTGAGTACCGCCCTTTGCTTCTGGTCACCATTAAATTGGTTCTCAACGGTAAATTGAGGCTTCCAGTCATCGCCATACCAGTCAAAGATCTTGGAGAGATAGACTTTGTTCTGTTGACGATCAATGCGAAAGCCGCTGTCGGGGTTGGCCAGCCATTTTCTCACTTGGTCATCTAGTTGTTGGTCTAGCTTGGCCGCGCTATAGGGTTCCTTGCGTAGCGGCGGGCAGCTCATGGCTGCGCAGACTAGGGCTGCATGTATACGAGGCTCATTAAAGGTGGGTCTGATGGTGTCATGTTCAATGTTGTTTAGGGTGTGCGTCTGATTCGCCACTTGAAAGGCTCGGGCATCCCAGACCCCTGGAATATCTCGGATACTTGGTTTAAGGGGGGTTTGATCAACGATCGACAGCAAGGTCAAGGCATTGTAAGCATTCATTAAAAAGGCAAGTTGTTCCTTAGCGCTCCAGCTTTTGTAAGCTTGGGGAGTGACTGCTGCAAGCTGGGCGTAATAGAGATCTAGGGGTTGTCGATTTTTTTGGAGTTGCTCATAGTTGACGAGGCCCTTGTCATCCACATACTGCGCTAGCAATTGGCTGTATTGGTCGTTGGTGAATAGGGCATTAGCGTTAATGGCAAATTGCACAGGAATTTTCTTGGGTGCGGTGACATAGGGGATATAGCTGCAACTGGTCAGCAATATCAGGCTTGGAATCAGAATCAAGCGTTGGGTGATCGGGTTAATAGCCATGAGTCTTTATCAAGAGTTATAGAGAGGGGCATTACCATCAAGCCCTATGGAGCTGAGTTTTTACTGAGATGAGACTGGGTAAGGATTTAAAACTGGCTGGGAATGTTGATATCTATGGGTCCAAATCCATCCCAAGAGAAAGGGTGCCCAGAGGCCAAGACGTTCTAACGGGGTTAAGAGCCAATCGGTCTGTCCTAGGCCTTCTCGGTAGGGCAGGACAAAGTAGATAAAGGCAGACAAACTAATCCAGCGGGCTCCCCAATGATTACGGGCAACGGCAAAGGGGATCAGCCAGGTAAAGTACCAAGCATGAACAATGGGAGAGAGAATCAACAATATCCCTAAATATTCTTGCGTAAAGTGGTGCATCTGGGTGGATTGCCGGACGAGCCACAGCAGTGCGATCGCACAGGGGATTAATAATATTGCATTATGCCATTGCAAGCTAGGCCAGAGCAGACTTAAGCCATAGGGCAACAACTCGGCACTGCGCCCCTGAACGACAAAGGCAGAGTCGGCAGGAATTAAGGGGCAATGGTGAAGGGAGCAAAAGGGGAGGGCACTGATGGCCATCGGTAATGCGCTACCTAGTATAAACAAGCTTGCCCCCCACCATTGACGATGCCGTAACAATCTCCAGCCATAGTAAGCAACAATGGGCAGTGAGAGCCATTTAATGGCAATGCTAATCCCTAAACTTAAGCCTGCTAGACCAGCGGCCCATGGTTTACGCCAGGGCGCTAGGTCGCCTTGGTGATCGATTGGTTCACAGGCAAACCAGGTGATCACCAGGGACAAGACAAACCAGCTATCGTAGTGACCTCCACCAGCAAAGGAGTACAAAACCAGAGGGTTCCAGGCATAGATTGAGGTTCTGAGGCTGCCATATCGCTGCTGCAACAACCAACAGACCCCGAGGTCGGCACCGATAAAGGCAATTTTGAACCACAACATAGAGGTCGCAATTGCTGCTAGCCCTCGAAATCCTAATTGGGTCAGGGGGGGATAAAGGGCCGACACATCAGCATTATTGATCAAGGACCACCATGGGGTTCGCCAGGACATGAGTTCGGGGGCGCTAGGGGCAAAGTCAAAGGGACTGATTCCCAGGTTTTGCAAGCGGCCTTCCCAAAGATAGCGCCAGATATCGTTGCCGGGATGCATGGGCAGCAAGAGCAAGCGAGTGGCGATCGCAACCATCCAAAACCATGAGCTTGACAGTCGATCCAACCCCCAGGACAAGATAAACCCCAGCCCCATCACAGTGACTCCCAACCCAAAGGGCAAGAGACTTTTTAGCTCAGAGAAGTCACCATAGGGAACCATTAGGGCGCAGCCGCCCATCAGCAACATCGTGGTGAGGATCAGCCAGAGACGATGATATCTGTGAGCTATGCTCTGACTCAGGGCGAGGAGCTGTTGACCATATAAATAGGCCAAGGTGCCCAGAATAACCCGACCTGCTTGCATGCTACCCACCAGTGTGCCACTGATTTTAGAGCGGCCCCCTTGCCGTACCCGATAGCCCTGGGGAATCTCGCAAGTGCGCAGACCGGCGGCGGCGGCCTTAGCTTGCATTTCCACGGTCCAACCAAAGCCGCGATCGCGCATCTTGAGCTGCTCTAGCGAAGCACGGCGAACCAGTCGCAATGGCCCTAAATCATGATAGGTATGCTGCCATCCCAGCCGTATTAACGTAGTGGCTAACCCATTACCCCAATTTTGGACTGGGGTCATGGCAGCACGGCTGAGGGGATTGGCCCGCCGATTGCCCAAAATTAAATCAAAGTGATCGCGCTGGGTAAAGAACTGGGGTAAGACCGATAAATCATCGCTGCCATCTCCATCACAAAATAAGATCCAGTCGATGCAGGGCTGGATCTCTTGTAGCCCCCGCCAGCAGGCTCGGCCATAGCCCGACTGCGACTCTGAGATTACTTCAGCGCCAGCCTCTTGGGCAACAATGGCGGTGCGATCGCAGCTGCCATTATCCACCACCCGAATATGATCTAACCCTAGACTTTGTAAGGATCGAATCACACCGCCGAGGGTTGCTTCCTCATTCAAGGCTGGAATCACAACCAAAATGTTATCTAAATCAAGCGGAGGAGCAGTCATGCGTTGAGGTTGGTCGGGGAATAGCAGATTATTCTACCTGGCTCCATAACTGGACAGATGAGTTTTTACCCAGAGATCTCTGAGAGTCTTTTCATCTGTTTCATTAGCACCCTAACCTAAAACTTAGGGCAGTAAATGCAGTTGTTCTTGTGGAGGCTGATAGCCCAAATGGGTCCAAGCTGCAGGCGTAGCAATGCGGCCTCTAGGGGTGCGATGGAGATAACCAATCTGCATCAGATAGGGTTCATAGACTTCTTCAATGGTTTGGGAGTCTTCACCCGTTGCCGCAGCTAAGGTATCCACACCCACAGGCCCCCCCTGATAATGCTCAATCATCACCGTCAGCAACCGTCGGTCGGTCCAATCCAAGCCACAGGGATCGACATTAAATAATTCTAGGGCTTCCCTAGCAATCTCTTGGGTAATTTCCCCCGAGTTTTTTACCTCAGCATAATCACGAACCCGCTTCAGGAGGCGATTTGCAATGCGAGGTGTACCCCGGGCGCGTTGGGCCAGCTCTAGGGCCGCCCCCTCCGTAATCTTGGTGGTCAAAATCTCAGCAGTACGCAGCACAATTTGGCACAACTCATGGGGTTCATAAAACCGCAAGCGTTGCACAAAGCCAAACCGATCTCGCAGGGGCGAGGTCAATGCCCCTACCCGAGTGGTTGCGCCTATCAAGGTAAAGGGCGGTAGCGGCAAGCTGCGAATCCGCGCCGATTGACCCTTGCCAATGGTGATATCTAGGCGAAAATCTTCCATGGCTGGATAGAGTAATTCTTCTGTCATTCTAGACAGGCGATGAATCTCGTCGATAAACAAAATGTCCTTGGGTTGCAAGTTCATTAGCAAACCGACAATATCGCGGGGTCGCTCTAGGGCCGGGGCGCTTGTTACCTTACAGGTAACCCCTAACTCTGCCGCTAGGATTAAAGAAATAGTGGTTTTCCCTAAGCCAGGGGGGCCGTAGAGCAGCAGATGATCCAGTGCCTCTTGCCGCGATTTCGTGGCTTGAATGGCAATATCTAGCACCCCCTTCAATTCTCCTTGGCCGATATATTCACTCAACCGTTGGGGCCGCAGCTTTTCATCCTGCTTGCCTGTTTGCTCCTGGGGGTTTGCCTTCGGTTGCAAAATCGAGCCAGCGGGCTGGGTAGGCTTGGTCCGCTGGCTAGCCAGCATCGGTACATCTGGAGCTGCGGACCGACCCTTAGATTGGTCGGGTTGGGGAGAGGACTGAGAAGAGATAATCGCCATAATTGCCCCCATGATAGCTGGCTAGAGGGATCTGCACCGCAATGGCCAGATCTTTCTAGCACGATAAACAGGGTTTTAGACTGCGCTTAAATTGTCAATGATTTGTGAATGCTGATCATTCTTCCCGAGTTTACAAGGCTTTTAGCCTATTAACATTAGGCTGCTCTTTGCAAAAGAGAGCGGAACAAGTTAGACTTTTCTCCAGTCGTATAATATTGCTGATCCCTGGTGTCACTGCTCCAGTACTGGTGGCCAAAACAGGGTATTCTCAAGAAGAATCGCTCAACCCCACAAATCACTCACTAATGCCCAGCCTTCACTTTTTGCATAATAGTCTAGCAGTCACTGCTCTCGTAGCTCTAGCGCCACAAATAGCCCAAGCGACACCGACGGGTACCTGGCTCTCCCAACCACAAATCCGCTACCATGTTTCCTCCAATACGCTCGCCCAGGCGATGGCGGCCATTAAACAACAGCAGTACAAAGTTGTGTTTCTTGACTTTCGTAATGTTCCAGATGACATGCAGCAGCAAGTTAGCCAAGCTGCCCGTCAGGCTCAGCTCAAACCCGTGGTTTGGATTCAGTCCCCACAATTGCGATCGCTCACCGTTCCACAACTCGTCCATGAAGCCCGACATACCGATGGACTCCAAGTGGATGATCACTATTTTTCAAACTATTCTCGCCAAGATTTCTACAGACTACGGACAGCTTATACCAAAACCATTTACTGCAGTATTCAACCCTTTCAGGCCCAACAGTTGCCTACGGGTGGCTGCAATCAAATCGATGTGCAATGCTATACCCCCAGCAGTCTGAGCAACTGTCTCAAGCTGGCAGACCGGCTCCAAGCAGTGACCAGCTTATCAGCACCAGGCACCTATCAACTTCGCCAAGAACTGGGTCAGCGCCGGTTTAACGTATTTCTATGGCCCTATACCAACAGATTTTTGAAAACCGCCAGTCAATAAACCGCCAGCCCATCATGGTGAGACCTTCAGTCTCGCCATAGGGCAATCCCTCCCAGAATACCCGTTTGATTGCTCACTATTTGGGCATTCTTGGGCAAGCTAATTTGGATATGCTTGGTCTCGCCGCCGCCAATGTAGAGGCTATCGTAGTTAAACAATCGCTCTAAATTCTGAAGAGCCTCTGCTAAGTAACGGTTCCACTTGCTCTTACCGTTCTTCTTCATCCCTTGCCGACCCAGTTGCTCTTCATAGGTTTTATCTTTGGTAAAAGGGTGATGACCTAGCTCAAGGTTGGGAACGAGCTGTCCATGCAAAACAGCGCTGATCCAAACCCCGTCCCCAAGGTCACCACTAATTCCACCCCCTTGCCAGAGATAGCACCATAGCCCTGCAAATCGGCATCATTCGCAACTCGCACAGGCCTTTGCAAGGATTGGCAGAGCTGCTTCCCAAGGTCATAGCCGATCCAGTCCGAGCTTAGATTCACGGCCGTTTTGATAATGCCCTTTTGCACAACCCCAGGAAAGCCAACGGAGACATGATTAAACTCGCCTTGAGTTTTCGCTAGCTGAGCAATAACAGCTAACACAGCGGCTGGGTTAGGATCAGCAGGTGTTTCAATGCGCTGGCGCTCTGTGATCGGTTGGCCACTCTCCTCCAAAACCATGGCTTTGATACCACTGCCACCAATATCGACCGATAGTACCAGAAGGAGTTCATTGGCAGATTTACCCATTAGCTCTATCCCCATGCCCTCGCGTTCAATCAGCACAAGAACTGTGCCTCAGCTAGTCTATCCCAAAGTTGATCTCGGCCACCCTCAATCTTCTGGATTTGGTGAATCGCAGAGCTACGCAAATTCTCAGCATTGGCCATTAAACTTGGCCATAGAACTTGCCCATAGACTGTACCCCTTTATCCCCAGGAGATTGATGATGGGTTTATTTCAACCTCGACGACGCCAGATTCTCTCTTTATTTGGACTAGGATTTGCGACTGCCCTTGGGTCTTCCTTTCTGCCAAAATCTCGTAATCAAGCCGTTTCCGCCCTTGATCCGCGCTCGAATCCTTCTCTGTTAGCCCAGGGAGATGACGTCAATCTAAACCAACCCCTCCATGATTTTCAGGGCATTTCTCAATGGTTAAATTCTGAACCCCTGAGGGTTGCCGACCTTAAGGGGAAGGTAGTGCTAGTACAGTTTTGGGCCTTTGGCTGCATTAATAGTCAACGTACTTTGCCCTACATCACTCGCTGGCATCAGGATTATGCAGATCAAGGTTTACAGGTGATTGGGGTCCATACGCCTGAGTTTGGCTATGAGCGGGACGGCAACAATGTCAGTCTGGCTCTTAAGGAGCACCAAATCAAATATCCAGTTCCCTTAGATAACAACTATCAAACCTGGAAAGCCTATCGCAATCACTATTGGCCCCATTTATTTTTAGCTTCTCGGGAGGGCATTATTGCCTATCATCATATTGGTGAGGGTGCATACTCAGAAACAGAGCAGACTATTCAAACCCTATTGGCCTGATGGTCAAGCCTGTTTCTCCAAGAGGGCGAACGCTTTGTAAGCTGAAGATGCCATCGGCAATATCCAAACTGAAGCCCAGTGAAATCCTTGCAGAATCCAGAAAAGTACGATTAGTCCACTGCAAATCAATGTCATGACAGCTTCTGAGCTTTACCCTTGGCAACAACCCAACATTCAGCGCCATAGCCTCTGGCTAGGGGCTAGCTTTCGGCATTGGACCGGAGAAGACCTAATCCCCACTCAGCCAGATCCTCAACAATTTGCCTACGATTTATTCCATACCCCCTTTGTCTTGCTCTCTCACGGCTTGGAGAGCGACCCAATCTTAAATTATGGCAATCAACAAGCCCTGAATCTATGGCAGGTCAGTTGGCAGGAGTTGATCCAAATGCCCTCCCGACATACGGCTGCACCCACAGAGCAACAGGATCGGTCCCGCCTGCTCAAGCAAGCGGCCCAGCAAGGGTATATCAACAATTATCAAGGGGTCCGCATTTCTAAGCTGGGTCGGCGGTTCCTGGTTTTAAAGGCCCAAATTTGGGATGTTTTAGATGATCAGGGCAATAAATATGGGCAGGCGGCTCAATTCGATCAGTGGCAGTGGTTGTAACTCGTTTCTCGCTCCCGGCAGCTACCCAGTGGGTGCAGGGTTTGCAGGGAGAGACTTTTGTTCACGGTATCTTCACGTTTACTTGTTAATTTAAGCTTAGAGATAAGCAAACCCTTTAACCTCACTGCACCTTGTTTCGGTTGTCACTGGCCTACAGGTGCATTCCAACAAACCTGCCCCCTCTGGGGGCATTTTATTTGCTTATTTTTACCCAGGGAAGGGCTGAGACAGACAAGCAAAATTCCGTATTGCTACTCAGGTGTGAAGAATCTCCTAGACGCTAGGATTATGGTGTTCTGGGGGAACTCTTCGGAGTTATCACCCCCCCCAGAACACCGGCATGATTTTCTAGGTAGTCACTAAAAGCCAGACTGAAGGGTTAGTGCTTTAGCTCAGTTGGGCCACCTGTTGGTTTGTTAGCAGGATTTCTTGGGTGAGTAGATCTTCGACATTGATTCTGAGGACGCGTTGAGCGTCGACCCAAAATTGAATTTTGATGCGATCGCAACCAGGATATCCAGGCGGGGTCAGTTGGGCAATGTTGCGGGAACCCTCACGATCATTCAGGGTTGAACCGCAGTGTGAGCCATGGCCGCCGAACGGGTCATTAAGCGATCGCCATCAAAATAAACCTCAGTGCCCTGAGTGCTATTTGCCAGTTCTCCCATAATCAGCTCAATACTAGGCTGAGCCTCCGTCGAAGCCCCCAGGGTTAGCTCAATGGGTTCTCGCATCGGATAGGGTAAACCAGCGGGAATAATTGGATGCCAATTATGGCCATTTTGGCGACGATCCCAGTAACGAATCCCGTAGCTGTGATAGAGAAAATCTTTAATCTCTAACCCCTGACTGACCTGTAGGGCACCTTGGGCAATGGCCTCAAAGGGCTGACTACTACAAATTTGGCTCGGGCGAAAATATTGCTCAACCCAGGTTTGCACCGCTGGAATTTGGCTGGTGCCCCCCACCATCAGCACAGACTGAATATCCTCAACATTGAGTCCCTGACGACGAGCTTGCTGCAATACCTGGGTCATACTATCGTCTAAGCGCTCAAAGAACTGGTGATCGCGCAAAATTTGCTCAAACTGGCTTCTTTCTAAGCTCAGTTCGTAGCTTTCAAAACTAGCCTCGTTAAAATAGACTTCAGTAGCCTTGGCTTGCCCCGAAAGCTGAATTTTCAACCGCTCTGCCAAGCGGATGGTCAGAGGAGTCACCGCTAAACCCTGGGTTTGGACAAAGTGATCCAGGAGCCAATTGTCTAGATCTGTGCCCCCTAAATTCTGGCCAGCCTTTGCCAGCACCCGTGCCATTTGGGGGCGCTGTTTAGAGGTTTCAGCTAGATTTTTATCACCCCATTTGAGAATAAATCCAAGGGGCTGCACCGAGGCTTGTTTGGGTGCGGCATTAAGCTCTACCAAGGACAAGTCAAAGGTGCCACCGCCAAAGTCTAGAACGAGCAGAATCTCTTGATCGGCTTTCCCATACCCCAGGGCAGCAGCCGTGGGCTCGTCCAACATTCGCACCTGTTCTATATCAAGCTGAGCACAGACTTGGCCCAGCCAATGGCGATAGATTTCAAAGCTATCCACAGGGACTGTTAAGACTAAAGAGTCTTGAATATCAGGATAGGTGGTTTGCATCTGCTGAATGATCGATTGCAAAACCAAGTTCCCACTTGCTCAAAACTGATGGTCTGACCCTCTAGCTCCGGTAGAAAGCCCTGCACTGTCGAGCCAATCCCCCGTTTAAAGCTGCGAAAGAAACGGGGATCTGATTGAATGTCAAGGCCGCGATCGCAGACCTGCTGCCCCACCCATACCTGTTCTTTAACCGCTTCCTCTACATATAACAAACTAGGAATCAAGCCCGGATTGGGCGCTGATCGCAGACTGAGTCCAGGTAAAGTGATAATCTCAGGCTGCTCTGTAACCGAATTCCAGCGAGCAACCACAGTATTACTAGTGCCAAAATCAATAGCGTAGCTCAAGAGACCTCGTTCCGATCAAACCTTAATCGCAAAATAATAGAGACAGACCAAAGAAGTATAGATAGACAAAGACAACTGCCCACAGATTCAACCAGCCAGACCAGCATCCCCTGCCCAGCCATCAACAAGGGCTAGTTCCGAGGCAATGTCTGCTGAAGATATCTCCTAGCTTAGTATACCGAAGGAGTGTTGACCCCTCCTCAGCATCCCCGTCTATTAAGTTTCCAACTTATTCTGAAATAGGAAATTTATAGGGCGGTAAAATTTCTGTATAAAGTGATACGAAGTATAGAAAATGCGCTGTTCAACCACTATCAAACCTCAACAGGCTGTGGGTGTCCACCAGCCTTTGTTCCTCAGCCCTATCAATGGGTGCAACTGCGTGATCCAATCTCTACCTATAGCTTCGATCAAGCCTATTTACTCTGCGAAGTGACCTCAGGAGAATGGATTGCCTGGGTTCCAAATTATGGCGAGGCTCGGCTCCGGCGTGAACAGCTCCTGCAGGCAACGGATTAAGCCCTCGCCCAGACGTTAGCAGGCAACAGGACTAGAGGACTGGCTAGATTAGTATAGCCAGACTGCGATATTTTAATCCTAGGAATCCGGTTCTTGATATTGACGGCGGCACAGATCATTCCCTAGAGTGTGATTCGGGGTCGCAGTTGCCATTGGTCACCGGCTGCGATCTACTCCCTTGATCGAGCCGTTAGATCAAGGCAGGCTAATATCAACCGTGACCAGATTTTGAGTATCGCCGTACCCCTTAGGAGTCATTCTGTGGATCTGTCCTTAATTCCAGCCCAACCCGCACCGGGTTTAGTCAATGTCCTGATTGAGATCCCGGCAGGCAGCAAGAATAAATATGAGTTTGACAAAGACATGCAGGCCTTTGCCCTCGATCGGGTCCTCTATGCCTCTGTTCACTATCCCTATGACTATGGCTTTATCCCCAACACCTTGGCTGACGATGGCGACCCCTTAGATGGCATGGTGATCATGGATCAGCCTACCTTCCCTGGTTGTGTGATTACGGCGCGTCCCCTGGGGATGTTAGAAATGATTGATGGTGGCGATCGCGATGAGAAGGTACTTTGTGTTCCGGCTGCAGATCCTCGTTATGCTGAGGTTAAATCCTTGGCCGACATTGCCCCCCATCGCCTCGAAGAAATCGCCGAGTTCTTTCGTACCTATAAGAATCTAGAAAAAAAAGTCACAGAAATCCTAGGCTGGCAAGGCGTCGATCAGGTGACTCCCTTGGTCTTAGACTGTGTGCGCGCTGGCCAAAAATAAGCATAGATCCCAGCGGCGGAGAGGGCCTACCAGCTTAGAAATTATGGGGATGGCGAATCAAACTCAAAAACTCTTCCCGCGTTTTTTGGTCTCTCTGAAACACGCCAATCATGGAACTGGTGACCGTCCAAGACCCTGTTTTTTGCACACCGCGCATCACCATGCACATATGGCTTGCTTCCATGACCACAGCGACGCCCTTGGGTTCTAAAACACTTTGCACTGCCTCGGCAATTTGGCGTGTCAATCGCTCTTGCACTTGTAGCCGTCGGGAATACATTTCCACAATTCTGGCAAGCTTGCTGAGGCCGATCACCTTTTGATTCGGGATATAGGCAACATGGGCCTTGCCGATAAAGGGCAGCATGTGATGCTCACAAAGGCTAAAGGCGTCAATATCTCGCACTAAGACCATCTCATCATGTCCTTCGTCAAAGATGGCGTTATTCACCAAGTCCTCTAAGGATTGCTGATAGCCACTGGTCAAGAAGCGCATGGCCTCTGCAACCCGTTTGGGGGTTTTGAGCAGTCCCTCGCGCTGTGGATCTTCCCCTACACCCAGCAGCATCGTTTCTACGGATTCCTGCATCTCCTCAAAGGTGACTTCTCGTGGCGTTTCCCCACTGGTGGATTGGCGCTGGGAATGGCTGCGGTCAGGTCGCATTTGCGGAGTAATGGAATGATTTGTCATGGTTAATTAGGGAAAGGAATAAGTTTTAAGAAACGATGGAGGGACTGACTGGAGGGGTTCACTTGGATTCAACTGGATTCAATATATAGGGAATAGCGACTCACCATGAATTCAGTCTGAAACAGGTAGCGCCTACATCGGCTAATCATATCGGCTAAAAGGTGCCCACATTGGGCATCAGGACTAGCTCTTCGATGACGGCCTGATCAGGCATCTGTACAGCGGTCAAAATGACTTGAGCCACTTGCTCTGGGGTAAGCATTGCTGATCGATCAAAGTCTGCTGCCACTGTTGGGGTATCCCAAAGCGAGGTGTTCACTGCTCCCGGGCAGATAGCAATCACGCGAATGCCATGCTGCCGTTCTTCTTGGGCTAGGGATTTTGTGAGGCCCATTAATCCAAATTTACTGGCGCAATAGGCTCCCCAATCGGGAAAGGCTTGCCGTCCCGCAATGGAGATGATATTGACGATGGTGCCTCGACCCTGCGATCGCATCTGGGGCAGCAGAGCCTGTATGCATTGGAAGGGACTCGTTAAGTTGAGATTCATCACCCCTTGCCAATCTGAGAGGGGCATATCAATCAGCGCACCGGTATATCCCATCCCCGCATTGTTAATCAAGATATCCAGAGGGCCAACCTCGGCGAGAATTTTACCCAACTGGACTGCCACCTGATCCACCTGGGCAAGGTCGAGGCCATAGGTATGGACTTGACGACCTGCTTGCCGTAGATCTTGGGCGAGGTCTTCGAGGGCATCTTGGGATCGACTCACTAGGGCAAGGTCGAGACCAGCTTGGGCGAAGGCGATCGCAGTTGCCTTGCCAATGCCAGTACTTGCACCCGTAATAAGCGCCCGGGGTTGGTGTTGAAGGGTCATCAAAGATAAAGTTTTGTAAACAATTCTCGCACAGAAGTCATCTTAACATCCGCAGCCTAAAGGCTGTGGGCAGCCCTCAACCAACCTGGGAAAAAACTCCCATATTGCGGAACTTATGATAACGCTTTTGCCGGCGTTCTTGGGGCTCGAGCTGCCATAATTCTTCTAGAGCAACCAAAATATTGGCCTTAAGGGTTTCAGCCGCAGCGGTAGGATCGGTATGGGCACCCCCCAAGGGCTCGGACAAAATTTGATCGATAATCCCGAGTTCGAGCAAATCGGTAGCGGTAATTTTGAGGGCTTCGGCCGCTTGGGGTCCTTGCTGAGCATCTCGCCATAAAATCGCTGCACAGGCCTCTGGTGGGGCAACGCTATAGATAGAATGCTCAAACATCATCACTCGGTCACCGACCCCAATTCCGAGGGCACCCCCAGAACCGCCCTCGCCAATTACCGCACAAATAATGGGTACCTCCAAGCGAAACATTTCACGCAGATTGAGTGCGATCGCTTCTCCTTGGCCATACTGTTCAGCCTCTAACCCCGCCCAAGCTGCTGGGGTATCAATAAAAGAAATAATCGGTAAATTAAAACGATTAGCATGGTCCATCAGACGCAGAGCCTTCCGATAACCACTAGGAAAGGGCATACCAAAATTACGGGCCACATTATCCTTGGTGTCTCGACCCTTTTGATGCCCCAACATCAACACAGGTTGGCCATCAATGCGGCCCACCCCACCCACCATGGCAGGATCATCATGACCTCGCCGATCACCATGTAACTCCATCCACTCCTCACTGAGGGTATGAATGTAATCCAGAGTGCTGGGGCGACGGGGATGGCGGGCCAATTGCAGCTCTTGCATCGGCGTCAAACTGCTAAAAATTTCCTGGCGCAACTGCTCAGCTCTTGCCTCTAGCTGGCCAACTTGATCGGCAACATCAACCCCATTCTGTTCAGAGAGGGCACGAATTTCATCAATTCGAGACTCCAACTCAGCTAGGGGTTTTTCAAAATCTAACAACTGAAGTTTGCGTTCGGAAGCAGCCATCTGCAGATACCTAGTAAAATCATTCCCTCAGTCCTATAGGTAACGGTTCAACTGTTGTTGAACAGCACCCAAGACTTCACCAGAGCCATTATTTTAAGGAAGGCCAAGCCCTCGGAGGTTACACCGCCAACAGCCTAGGCCATCACCATTCCCCCATCCACATTAAAAACCTGTCCTGTTATATAAGCAGCCGCAGGATCAGCCACCAGAAAACGGACCATACCCGCTACCTCCTCTGGTTGGCCATAGCGACCCAGGGGAATAGCATTCAGAATCTCTGCCGCTGCTAGCCCTTCTGTCATATCCGTCTCAATGAATCCCGGTGCTACAGCATTAACCGTTACCCCCCGACTTGCAAGCTCCTTAGCAACCGTTTTTGTCAAACCAATCACCCCTGCTTTGGCAGCACTATAGTTAGCTTGGCCCGGTAGACCCATTTGGCCAGAGACAGAAGCAATATTGACAATGCGTCCGGCTCGTTGCTTAAGCATCACTTTACTAACGGCACGAGTACATAAATACACGCCCGTCAAATTCAAATCAATCACAGCCTGCCAGTCCTCTGGCTTCATGCGCAACAAAAGCGTATCACGGGTAATACCAGCATTATTGACCAAGATATCGATTTGTCCCCATTGATCTAAGACTGCCTTACATAAAGCATCCACAGCTGAAGCCTGGGCAACATCGGCTTGCAGAGCGATTCCTTGTCCCCCTTGCGCCATAATTTCAGCCACAACTGCTTCTGCCGCAGCACTAGATTGGGCATAATTAACCGCGACTTTTGCGCCTTCGCTGCCGAGGGCTAAGGCAATGGCTCGACCAATACCTCGGGATGCGCCTGTCACTATCGCAACCTGATCTTGCAATGCACCCATAGCTATTTGTAAATCCTAAGTTCTGCTCAACTATCTTAAGACATTGAGGGGGTGTGACCGCTAGGCTCTATAACGCGTTCTCTCGCAACTAGCAGACCACGGAGGCGGCTCTGTCTTTAGGGAGTGCTACTAAACTTAATTTTCAGATAATCAGCCTCCATCTTGGCTCCAGAGGGCTGCATTGCAGCCAATGCCTGGGGCAAGACCAAGTTACGACGATGATTGCCAATCGTAATATTAAGCTCATCGGCTGTTTTACTCAGTTCGACTTGGTCCTTAGGAATCCCCGGCAAGTACAGTTCTAGGCTATATTGACCCTCTTCTTGAACAACTCGCAAGGTGGTTTCTTTGTAGTAGATCTGGGTCGGATCTTCTTGGTCATACAAAATCTCTTTCAGCCGCTCTAAGGCTGACAAGCCACACATTTCTTCTTGAAACAAGGGAGCTTCCTTGACCGGCAAGGGTTGAAAATTATCGTGAATTTCTTGGCGATATTGGCTTTGGTTTTGCTTCCACTGCATAAAGAAGGGATCCGTTACATGATCGGGAATAATTCGATTGGCGATCACGAGGTCTGTGGAGACGTTATATAAGCTTAGATAGGCATGGGCACGCAGGGATTCTTTAATTACCATTTTTCGGGGTTGGTGACTAGCCGCACCGTAGTTTGGCTATTGTCAGTGAGCACTTTTTCTAAGGCTTCAATTTGTTCATAAAACTCGTAGGGGGCATCCATCACCTCAGCATCGGGGAGGGAAAACCCCACAATTGGTTTGAAGAAGGGTTCCACTAGCGGTCTGAGGGTCACAGACATTCGTTGAAAGGGTTTATAGAAGCGACGCATATACCATCCCCCTACCTCTGGTAAGCTGAGGAGCCGCAGGGCCGTACCGGTGGGCGCAGAATCAATGATCAAAACATCGTAGATGCCTTCGTCATAGTGGCGTTTCATCCGCACCAAACTAAAGATCTCATCCATGCCGGGTAAGATGGCGAGTTCTTCGGCTTGAACGCCATCTAGACCTCGGGCTTGTAGGACTTGTGTGATGTAGCGTTTGACAGCTCCCCAGTTGCCCTCTAGCTCTAAGAGGGCATCTAATTCGGCTGCCCAAAGATTAGGCCGTACTGAGCTGGCCTCATGGCCCAACTCTAGGTCAAAGCTATCGGCGAGGGAATGGGCAGGGTCAGTGCTGAGGACCAAGGTTTTGTATCCCAGCTCTGCACAGCGTAGGCCAGTGGCAGCGGCGACGGAGGTTTTACCAACGCCACCTTTTCCAGTCATTAAAATTACGCGCATGGGTGAGTTTTAGAGGCTTGCTTGAGAATGATCAAATCGCTCGGGAGAGTTAGGCGATTAAGCTTAATGTCTCTTTACATTACTGTAAACGATTGTAACTACTCTGCGGTTTCTTCCCTGTCTGGACTTGCATTTTGACTTGTCAAGGATTGACTCGCCATCGTGACGGAGGGGCGCGACTAGAATTGTTGCAGTTGCTTCCGTACTTCTTCGGCCTTGGTGGCTCTGTTTTGTTGTTGAAATAGGGTTGCTGCGGTTTCTAAGTCGGCCTTGGCTTGGGGAAGATTGCCGCGCTTCTGGTGAACTACCCCTCGGTTGTAATAGGCGTCTGCATATTGAGGGTTAAGGGAGATGGCTTGGGTATAATCTGCGATCGCACTTCCATAATCCTTCAGTGCTTGCTGTAGATTACCCCGATCAAGATAAATTTTGGCCAAGCCACCCACCGCTTGGTGATAGTCAGCCAAGCTCGCTAGGGCTAGCTTTCGATTGGCCTGGGCCTCAGCAAAATCTGGCTTGAGCTTTAGGGCTGCATCGTAGTTTGCGATCGCCCCTTCCAAATCCCCTTGCTTATGCTTATCCCCTGCCTGCAGATAAAAATCGCTCGCCGTTGCGGATTGGGTTGGCCAAGTGGGGGTGACTTCGCGCAAAGCCAAGCTGGGTTCAACAAAAGGCACAGCTTCTAGAAAAGAATTAATCGGTATCCCTAAATTGAAACCCGTCTTGACCACCACACCAGGATTAATCTCAGAGGGTTTAACGGGATTAGAAATATCAGCCCGTCCGTGAATACCAATTAATTGACCTTGGTTATCTAGCACAGGCCCACCACTCATACCTGGCAAAGTGCTATTGGAATAAACAAGGGCATATCCATTCGCTAGGGGCCGATTGGCATTAGCGGTTACCTCCCCCAGAGTAAAATTATAAATGGACTCCGTAATCGCTGCTGTTTTGATCGGAAAACCGGCAACGTAGACAGAACTTCCTTCCAGAACCTGAGCCGAATCGCCTATTTTAACCGCAGGATAGGCTTGGCTACTGGTAAATTTTAGAATGGCTAAGTCTAAGTCAGTAAAACGCTTGATAGTGCGGTTGTCCACCGTAGATCGTTGACCATCAAAGGTCACCACATCATAAGTATCCTCAGTCAGCACCACATGGGCAGAGGTCAACACCGTGTAATGATTGCCATTGCGCTGAATAATCACCCCAGACCCTGGGCTTTGGCTATCAATATGCACAGTGGTTGACTTAGCAATTTGACTAATTTCAGGAACAGTCAAGGCAGCAACCCCCTGACTCTGCGTCATTACCACAGTTGCTACCGCCACCAATACCGAGGAAAGTCCATAAGGAAAAGGATTGTTCATCGCTTCCAATCTAATCATCACACTATCAAAGCTGCCCTGCCCTAAACCCAAAAACAACGTTCAGATGCACCGCCAAACCTCGGATCATCCGGAGGTAACAAACATGGTCTTATACTGCTACAGTATTTCTTCTTCCCCATTTGTCAAGCCCTGTAGAGGGTCCACTGCACCAGCAAGTCATACAGTAAACCGCTACGAAGAATCTAGGCGGGTTACTGCTGGAACCAAGCAGTAATTGCAATTGCCAAACCATCTGCTGCATCATCTGGGCGAGGGATGCAATCCAGGCTCAACTCTCGGGCGACGGCTGCTTGGACAGCCTGTTTATCGGCTGCTCCATGGCCTGTCAGGGCCTGCTTGATTTGGGCAGGGGTAAATTCAACGATGGGTAAGTGATGCTGAGCCAACACCAGCAAAATCACACCCCGAGCCTGAGCGACTAAAATTGTGTTCCCCATCCGGTAAAAAAATAGCTTCTCTAAGGCGACCAGATCAGGTTGCACCTCGGTAATTAAATGATGCAAATCCTCGTAAATGGTTTGCAAACGCTGGCCCAAATCAGTATCTGCCGGAGTTTTGATGATGCCAAAATCGATCAGCTGAAGTTGAGAGTGCTGGGTGCTGGAATCCTCAACTTGGATACTGCCAAACCCTAAAGAGGCTAAGCCAGGGTCTAGCCCTAAAATACGTTGAGCCACAGTGACTATTGCCCACCTTGAATAGAGATTTGAGCAAAAGTCAAGGCTTTCTCAGAATTACAGTTAAGCTTTTTATAGTAAAAAAGTTTCAATCCATGGGAGCATCCAAGGATCCTTGGGGGGCATTATTGTCCATTCAGCATTTTTTGCCTAACCTATAAACATTGACATGACTTTCCTGATTGATGCAATGGCCTTATCCTTTCCCATATTAGCGGGCTTCTTCTTGCCCTTAGATGGCCTTTTTTCTACCCAGGGCGTCATGGTGATGCTTTTGGCTGCCTATGCTGGGGCTATGTGGATGTTCCTGTCTAGTGCACCCAAGGTTCACACCCTGATGGTGTCAGACCTCGATCGAGCGCGCCAGTTCTTTGAAGGAGAGTTGCAATTGCGGATCGCGGAGGTTCCACTTCATTACTATTACAACTATGAGCAAACTTTGGGCCTGTCTGGAGTCGATCCGATCTATATGTCTGCTGACTTAGGCCGACCTGCCCTCCAACGGTTTAATGGCACCGATGGATTCTGGTATCAGCTCAAGAAAAATGTTCAGCTTCATGTGATTGGCGGCGCAAGTATTGGGGAGAAAAATCGCCAGCGCTATGTGTGTTTTGATCATGATTGTCTAGAGCAAATTTTGATCAAAGTGCAAACGCGCTACGTCAAATATAAGATCCGTCGAGAAAAACCCCTAAACTTTTTGGTAAAAACCTACGAAGGTTGTGTGATTGAGTTCTCAGAAGTCTCCAATTAGGGTCCTCCCCATGTCTGTTTCCTGGCAACCCATCAAAGCTTACGAAGATGTTCTGTATCACAAAGCAGAGGGTATTGCTAGAGTTACCATCAATCGTCCCCATAAACGGAATGCATTTCGGCCCCAAACGGTTTTTGAGCTTTACGATGCCTTTATTGATGCTCGGGAAGATCCTAAAATAGGTGTCATTTTACTGACAGGAGCTGGGCCGCATACTGATGGCAAATATGCCTTCTGTTCCGGTGGAGATCAAAGTATTCGTGGCGAAGCGGGCTATATCGGCGCTGATGGCGTTCCTCGTCTGAATGTTTTAGATTTGCAGCGGCTCATGCGTTCGATCCCCAAGGTTGTGATCGCCTTGGTCGCTGGCTATGCTATTGGGGGAGGACATGTCTTGCATTTGCTTTGCGATCTGACGATCGCAGCTGACAATGCAATTTTTGGGCAAACTGGCCCTAAGGTGGGTAGCTTCGATGCTGGCTTTGGGGCCAGTTACTTGGCTCGGGTTGTGGGCCAGAAGAAAGCTAGGGAAATCTGGTTTCTTTGCCGTCAATATAATGCCCAAGAAGCCCTGTCTATGGGGTTAGTTAATACCGTGGTACCCATTGATGAACTGGAGGCTGAAGGGGTTCGTTGGGCTACAGAAATCTTGCAAAAAAGCCCCTTGGCGATTCGCTGTTTGAAGGCGGCCTTTAATGCCGACTGCGATGGTCAGGCTGGACTCCAGGAGTTAGCCGGAAATGCCACTCTTTTGTTTTATATGAATGAGGAAAGTGCCGAGGGTAAGAATGCGTTCTTAGAAAAGCGGGATCCAGATTTTCGACAATTTCCTTGGCGACCGTGAGATCGAGGCTGTCATCCTTGGGGTAATCTCTTGATCTGAAGTGCCCATAAAAGCTAGGGGCAGCAGGGGAGATGATCTTCCCTGCTGCCCCTTTAGTTAAATGAATTACGTAAAAAAATTTCAAAAACAGGTTGATCAGCCAGGTATAACCAGAGCAAACGATTGAGAGTTTTAAATAGGGTTTGTGAGTACTTGGTTATTGGGCTTTGCTAGAGCAGGCATGAGCGCATCTGCTGCAGTAAGAACCATCTCATCGATTTGATCCCGGGAGGATTTAAAGACGGGGATCATGAGGTTGCAAGCATTCCAGCCGCCACGCACTGGTACCCCTAACTTCTTGCAGTGACCGCCTCGCCTCCCCTGGGGATCGTAATGTCGACAATATCGGCAAGCAAAGGGGTGGGAATTCAATGACTTGACGAAGTTAGAACTGCTCGGTTGGCTCATAATAGATGAGTTAAAGACTGTAAAAAGATACGATTCAGAGCGACTTGGCAATATTTGTTGATATAACGAAGCTCTTTTGCGAACTTATAGCATTGGGGATCAAAGTCATGTTCTCCTCTATAGTAGTTTTTGTGGAAATAAACTTTGGCCGTATCAAAAGGAGAAAAAGCCTTGAAGGACATGCGATAGAGTGATCCCCAGCCATGATTAATGGATTTATATTTTCTTTATGTTTAGACTTGCTAACTAGTTAAAAATCTTTGCAAAATATGTGTTAATTCTCAGAAAAATTGGGTACAGCAAGGCTAAGGATCCAAGAAAAGGATGTCATTCTACTCTTTTAAGTATCTTTGCTTAAGTGAGAATACTTACGATTAAATCTTAAGACTAAGAATCCATTCATATCTGACAAGTTGAAGAAAAAGAGCGGTTGGGTTGCTAAGGTCTAAATTTGCTCAAGGGATGGGTTAAGGTGCTGACTTGGGCTAACTTGCTGGGAACATTGCTAGGGAGCGAAGGAATTTGACGATGAAAATTGCAACTTGGAATGTCAATTCCATTAGAACTCGTTTAGATCATGTATTGAATTGGCTCTATGTCAATGCTGTTGATGTTTTATGCTTGCAAGAGACAAAAGTGGTTGACGAATTGTTTCCCCAGTCAGCGTTTGAGAGTGAGGGTTACCAGGTCTATATCTCTGGTCAAAAGGCATATAACGGGGTGGCGCTGATCAGTCGACAAGCATTAAAGAATGTTCAAGTTGGTTTTACGTCAGTTTTAGGATCCTCTGAGGCTACGGAACGCTTTGATCAACAGAAGCGGCTGATCTGTGCGATCTCATCTCCCTCCGGTGCCGAGCAGCCTAGCCTCCGCATTCTCAACCTCTATGTACCCAATGGCTCCGAAATCGGCAGCGACAAATACTACTACAAATTGGAATGGCTGGCGCTATTGGAGGAATATATTCAGAATTTGCTCCAGCAAGATCCCTGCCATTTATTAATCTGTGGAGACTTTAATATCGCACTAGAGGATCGAGATATTCATGACGCGAGCGAGCGAGCGCACCATATTATGGCAAGCGATCTCGAACGACAAGCCTTGCAACGAGTTCTCCAAATAGGATTACAAGACGCTTTTCGTAAATTTACGGCGGAGGGGGGACATTTTAGTTGGTGGAATTACCGGGCAGGAGGCTTCCAGCGCAACCGAGGCTGGCGGATTGATCACCAGTATCTCAGCAAGGCCCTCTATCAAGCAGCGACTGCCTGCACCATTGATACCGCTCCCCGCCGCCTCCCCCAACCCAGTGACCATGTGCCCGTCACTGTAGAGCTAGACATGGCAGCACTTTAAGGAATGGGCAACTGGATTTGTAGCCAAGCCCCGCCGGTTTGGGGATGGTTACTTGCGCAAATTAACCCGCCATGGGCCACTACAATTTGTTGGGCGATGGCAAGTCCTAAGCCACTTCCACTTGAGCTGGGCAAGGGCTGTGGCTGTGGGGGCTGGATCTTAGACTCAAGGGCCAAAATCGGTGCCAACTGACGGGGAGCAGGGGCAGGCAAAGAGAATCTAGCTCGCGAGGGATCAAAGCGATAAAATCGCTGAAACAAAAAGGGAATCGCCTCCTCAGCAAAGCCAAAACCACTATCAATCACATCAACATAGACTTGATTTAAAAGGGGGCTAGACTGTGGAAAAGAGCCCGCAGAGTCAGCCAATGGGGGTGAAGATTGCCTAGACAGTTGGACAATAATGGGTTGATCGGGGGGACTATATTGAATGGCGTTATCCATTAAATTTAGAAACACTCGATAGAGGCGCTTGGCATCCGCCTCTATGGTCAGACTGTTTGGCCCTTGATAGTAGAGAAATAAATTATTTCTTTGGGCTAAGGGTTCTAGACTTAACCAGGCTTTTTGAATGAGTTCTGGTAGATCAACCCTTTCTAATTGCAGGGATTGCGATTGGTTGAACGTGATCCGACTCAGTTCTAACAGATCTTGGACTAAATCACTGAGGCGAAGAACCTCTTGGAGCAAGCGTTCTAGCCGCGAACGATGGGGCAGATCCACTTGGTCAGCGAGCGCTTCGGCCATTAATCGAATGGCAGTCAGTGGGGTTTTCAATTCATGGGCCACATCCGAGGTCCAGCGATCTCGTTCGGCCCTCAGGGTATTGGCCTCTTGTCGATCTTCAACATAAAGGCCCACATGGCCCTGAGCTAGGGGTAAGCCATAGGCTCGCAAGGGTATTTTCTGAGCCGTTTCTGAATCATCTCTGGAAGGAATATGCAACAGCCAATCCAGTTGTTGGCGCTGTTGATCGCGGCGCACCTTATGGATGAGTTGGTCTAACTCCAAGGAGCGAATCACCTTTAAGAACAAAGGTGGAATATGCTCCTGTCTATTCTCCACTAGAGCATCAGGGATATTCAGTAACTCACCAGCGCGCTGATTCAGCCAATAGAGTTGATCGCTGGCGTTCACTTGTAAATAGCCCACGGGGGCGTTGCTCAGAATGGTTTTCCAATTCTCTACCTCTTCAACCACTGCTTGCAAGTCACGTTCATATTGCTGAGTTAGTCGCAATAGCCGACTGAAGGGAGAGAGCGCAGAGCCATAGGTATGGCTGGTGAGCGGATCGATGATTGCAGCCAATCTTCGATTAAACTGGCGCATAGACCCTAACCAGAGGCTAAGGCCAATTCCTAATCCCACCAAAAACCCTAGGAATATCACAGAAAACTCCAATAACGGATGCTCTCTTTATTCAGATAGATACCTGTTTAGAAAAAACTCCGAGTGTTAATTGAGTCGGTTTTTTCTGGTTAATTGGTATTTTTTAATCTTCGACTGGATCTGCCCAGAGGCGAAGACTATCAACCAAACCGATAACCGAAGCCCCGAACCGTGACTAAATAATCAGGATTGCTGGGATCGAGTTCTATTTTCTGTCGTAGCCATCGAATATGAACATCGACAGTTTTGCTATCGCCAATATAATCTGGCCCCCAAAGTTGGTCTAAAATCTGCTCCCGAGGCCAAACTCGGCGAGGATAGCGCATGAATAATTCTAAGATCCGAAATTCCTTAGGGGAGAGGTTGACTTCTTCGCCCCTAACCATGACTCGACATTCTTCGAGCTGAAGAGAAATCTCTCGACAGCTCAACAGAGTAGAGAGTTGATCCGTGCGATTGAGTTGCTGGCGGCGGAGGAGCGCTCGGCAGCGGGCAGTGAGTTCTCTGATCCCAAAGGGCTTGGTTAAATAATCATCAGCCCCAACCTCTAGACCGATCACCCGATCAGTTTCTGTGCCTTTAGCGCTCAACATCAACACAGGAACGGTGCTATTCTGCTGGCGAATAAACCGACAAATATCTATGCCGCTCATCCCTGGCAACATAATGTCGAGGATGATCAAGTCTAGGGATGAAGGGCTGGGGAGGTGCGATCGCGATTTAAACTGCTGAATGACATCAAGAGCTGCTTGGCCGTCAGCGACGGAGATCACCCGATAGCCCTGTCCCTCCAAAACCGAAGCAATGGTTTCTCGAATATTCTTCTCATCTTCCACCAGTAAGATTTGCCCTAGGGCGGTGGGAATCTGCTCTAACTGGCTAATATTCAGTGCCGTCGATTGCATATAAAACTTGTAGAGAATGGGAACAAGCCGATTCTATCACTCCAGCCCTAGCCCCCTAGCGACTTAACCCAAGCATAATCTTTCTTTAGAGTGAATTCCGTGGGCAGGGGGAAATTATCGCATCTCTTCCACAAAATCAACCGACCTATGCTAAAACTATCCCATGTTATTGATCCCATGCTGCTGATATTAAGGCCATCGACTGCCCATGACTCACGAAGCCAGCACCCGATTGCCGCCTGCCAAAAATCGTACTATCGCCATTCTGTTAGCCCTGCTGGGGCTACTGATACCGGGATTGCATAAGGTCTATCTTGGCCAGTTTCGCTGGGGAGCGATTTACTTGATCCCTGGCTTAGTCTGGGCCACTTTACCCTTAGGAAACTTAACCCGAATTGCCAGCTTATGCGATGCCCTCATTTATCTCTCCCAGGGCGAAACAGGGTTTGATCAAGCCTTTAATCCGGACTGGCCCCTCAAGGCTCAACCCAGCCTAGAGCCAGAGAAACTCAATGCGATCGCCCAGGCTCTGCGACAGTTAGAAGCGCTGCGCCAAGAGGGATTGGTTACTGAATATGAGTTTGAGCAACAACGACGCCAACTGCTGGGCTGAGGGTTAATTCTGAAACTTAGACCTTCTCAATCCTGATGAGCTGCTTGAGTGCTAAGGGTCACCCGCTGGCTCCTCTCTCTCATTTAGTTCCAGCTCGAAGTTGACAAGTATTTTCCTAGATAGCAGGCTCTACAAATATTGTCCTAAAGGCTCCAGAGCGACGCTGAAATGGGCATCCTGAGTATGTTGATAAGCCATAGCTGCCCCTAGGGAATCATTTTCGCTGGGGGTTTTCCTCTTGCATAATAAACGAGAAATTCTGCCAGTCTGATTCCATCGGGCCTCGAATCTAGGGCTTACCATGGCTAAAAAGGTCATCGTTCAGGGGGTAATATTCGGAGTAGGCAATAGTGACAGGACAATACCCTTCGTACTGAAAATTGCCTTTGAGGGCCTAGGGGGACTCCTTTTCCTCAATCAGATTGGGCCGCTAGTAAGTCAAAAATCGACTCATCCAGTTCATATCCAAACATTTCTGCCATTTGGATCACCTTGGCATGACTCTGATGCCCTTGATCTCGCAGCCAATGAGTGATCACAAAGACTTTATGCATGATCAATATATCAAGGGCTTGGGGATTAAATAAAATACCTTCCCGCTCACTAAATTGATGGGGAACAAGCATAGCGATATAGCGAACCAGTTCTCCAGAGCGCCAGTCTAGCAGTAGCGGCAACCAGGGGTATAGGCTGTCTAAGTAAATAAACCAAAGGCGTACCTCGGCGATCTCTGACCATTCTTGGGGCTGATCTGCTGCTTGAGGATAATCGATTTCAAATTGCAATGCCTGTTGATGTTCAAGAATATGATCAGACAGCCAGGGATTGATGACAGTTGTCGCAGGGGCTAAGTCAAGATTGTCAATATGGGTAGCCCTTAAGGTAATCGTTGTGGTCATCAGCCGTTTTGCCCCTTTAATTCATACCCACACAAAATGATGCCCAGACAGAGGCATTGCCGATTTTACTACCCTTCAGCAACGCCATAGCTTTTCAGGATTCTGTGGGCCAGTGTTTTTAATCTTGGCTTTAGATGCCCAAATGTTCAATGTGAGTTAGAAGGATAACCCTAGCTGCATCCCCAGTAAGGCATGAATCACCAATAAGGCTAGGGCCGAGCTGCCAACGTAAGCATGGGCAGTCCGAAAGCTGCGATCGCCCCAAAAGTTACCCAGAGAGAACAGGGCATTAAGAGCTAGCAGGCCAATCACCACTGTGCCGGTCCAAAAATGGGGACTGGCAAAAATAGGATGATCTTGCATCACCAAGGACAACACCCCGCCGGTATAACCCAAAATAATAAATAAGAACATCCAAGGGACAATTTGGGCATGGTCAGCCCGATTTTGACTCCCGATTTCCTCATTGGTCGCTAACCGGCCTTGCCATCCCTTAAGACCAGCATAGGAACCCATCACAAATACAACAATTCCCATCATGGTAGGATGCCCCCAATGAACAATGGGTTCAGGCAATCCTAGACCCTCAAAAAAGTTTGCAATGGGAGTGAGTAGCTGTTCCATAATCCCTATGTCTCCTATATCAGCCTCGGCTCAAGATTGATCAGCGTTACAAACAATCCCGCCTTAACAGGAATCTGTACTCACTGAGTAGTCTTGGTGTTCCCATACAGCATAAACAATGACCTTTAAGGTTGGCACAAGAGATCTGCATGAGGAGGTATCTGCTGATCGCTGACTCAGGATTCAAGCTCTAGCAAAACGTATAAAAACACTTCTAAGCGACTCAAAAGAACTTGTAGTTCCTCGGCTGCCTTAGTCATTGTCATCGCTGTGCCTGTGACCCAATCATGGGGAAACAACCGCAGTCGATGCTCAACCAAATCCTGAAAGGATCGAGGGCCTTCAACCAAGAGAAGCAAGGAAGGCAGCACGGCGCTATCCACAAAAAATGAGCTAGTGGTTGTCATGCTCAGTAGCTTTGACAAATCCAAGGGCTGCTGCGTTTGCAGACTTTTGAGAAAGGCAGTTTTGGCTGCTTGAGTTTGTAGTTGCGGATGGAGATGAACCTTGGCCCTTTGCCAATCTTCGCTACTCCAAGCCTCTACAGGAAAGAGATGATGCTCTTGATCTGGTGAAGTACACCAAAAATCCAATAACCGATGCACCGGATGTAACAGCTCAAACAAAGTTAGGCGTTCTTCCACAGAGATCTCTGGCAAACTCAAGGCCAAAAATACGGGTAAATCCTCTGGGTTTTCAAACAAGTTCAACACTTCCCATTGTCGCCAGTTGACCATACTCAGAAACTCTAAGTTGGCGGATTGTATGGCCTCAAACATCTGGCGGATGGTAAAACCTTGGTCCCCTTGAAATAAATAATTCATCAAAATAGTTTCTTGGGCATCTTCTGCTTCGCAGTCAGCAGTCCATGCTCTTGCTTTTAGATCTGTCCCAGGCTTAAGGGCTTTCATAATCTCTTGCACTAATTCCACCTCCAGGGCTTCAGGGTTATTTTCAAACAGCCCCATCATTTGGAAAACATTTTGTGCCCGGAAGTAAGGGGCGCGTTGCCATGAACTATGTAAGTTAGAGCGAATAATCCCTTGGGGTTTGAGGGCTGATTTTAAACTAGCCAAGCCATCAGCAGGATTAGGAAACAGGTAAAGAACCTCATCGCAATTGATATAGTCAAACTCCATGCCTAAGCGAGGGATATCTTCAATGGCTAAGGTGTGAAATTGAGCATTATCAAAGCCATGATGTTTTAAGCGAGTCTTAGCGAGGCTCACAGACTCAGCGGATAAATCGATGCCGACAATGGTGGCACCTGGGTTGGCTTCTGCTAACACCAAAGACTTATATCCTGAACCACATCCAGCATCTAAAATTGTTGCCCTTTCGGTATTGATGACCC
>JAAUUW010000132.1 GCA_012030735.1 Acaryochloridaceae cyanobacterium SU_2_1 | reverse complement strand
GCTCTTGGACTTTTTTGGGGGAGTGGTGGATCTTCAGGATCGGCAAGTTCGCGTTCTTCATCCGAATAGTTTTATTGAAGATCCCACTCGAATCTTCCGAGCTGTCCGCTTTGCCACTCGCTTGGGCTTTGATTTAGGAGCACAAACTGAGACCTATATTAGAAATGCGATCGCCAGTGGTATTTACACCCAAATCCCAGGGAAAAGTAATAAAGTCCCTGCCTTACAAACTCGCCTACGGAACGAACTCAAGTATATTCTCCAAGGCCCACATTGGTCTCAAGCTCTAGCCTTATTGACCGATCTCGGAGCCTTGCACTGCCTGCATCCGCAGCTTACCCTCCAGGCTAGAGAGTGGCGACAGATCCGTCTAGCAATGCGCTGGCAGCACTTATTTGACCCAACTCAAAGTCAGATCCAATCCTGGTTGCTGATCTTAGAAGCTTTGCTAGCTTCCCTTCCCAATCCTGAACGCCGCCAAGTTGCCCTCAATCTCCATCTGCCAGACCTCAGTCAACAGCGCTTACAAGCTTTAGATGCCCTCAGAGTAAGCCTAGAGACACTCCCCAGAGACACTCCAGCTAGCCAAGTTTCAGAAATTCTTGGCCGATCGGTACAACCCCTCCTCATTCTCGTTGCGGCCCAGAGTCGCCTCCAGCAGCGCCGGTGGATATGGCAATATCTACACCATTGGTCCAGGGTCAAACCCTTATTGGGGGGTCAAGATTTAATTGCCCTCGGTTACCCACCCGGTCCGACCTTCAAAACAATCCTCTCAGCACTCGGGGCTGCAACCCTAGATGGTGAATTGCACAGCCCCGAGCAAGCCCAGATATGGCTGCAAAAATACTTTCCCCTAGATACAGCAGTCTCTCGCCACAATACCCTCAATAGCGAATTCGAGGATCCACATAGGCATTAACAACATCAATGGCAATACTCGCTAGTACCACAATCACAGCCACAAAGACAATCATGCCCTGCACCGTAGGATAATCGCGCAAAGAAATCGCTTCATAAAGTCGATTCCCCAATCCTGGCCAAGAGAAGGTGACTTCCGTCAACACAGCTCCCCCCAGCATCGCCGAAAAGGTCAGTCCTAGAACAGTGATCACTGGAATCAACGCATTGCGAAAGGCATGAGCCACCAAAATTCGCCCTTCAGGAATACCCCTCGCCCTTGCTGCCTCGACATAATCCGCTTGTAAGGTTTCCTTTAGGTTAACTCGGACAATCCGCTCAAAAATACCACTGAGTACCACCCCTAGGGTAAAGCTGGGCAATACCAAATAATAGAGAGTTAGACCAAAGGCTTGGATATCCCCTGTGAGCAGGCTATCAATCATAAATAATCCCGTGGGGCCTTGAGGGGGGAGCAATCGGGAGGGGTAGCGAGTCCCATCCGGAAACCAGCCCAGTTGGACGGCAAACACCAGCTTGAGCAACATGCCCACCCAAAACATGGGCAAAGCATAGGTGATAATCCCAAATAACCGACCACTTAAATCTAAAACCGTGCCTGGACGAGAGGCAGAAATAATCCCAGCACTAATGCCAATTAAAAGGGCGATAATCATACTACAGCAAGCCAATTCTACGGTGGCAGGAAAAAACTGCTGAATAATATCCCAAACAGGTTGCCCCCGACTAGTGAGAGATGTACCCAGATCGAAGCTCAGTAAATCTCTCATATAGTTGAGATATTGCTGAATTAGGGGTAAATCGAGTCCTAACTGGATACGAACCGCTATTTTTTGCTCAATTGGTGCCTTCGGCCCTAAAATGGCATCAACGGGATCCCCAGGTGTTGCCCGTAACAACAAAAAAAACAACTGTAGTGACAATCCAAATCATCAATGGAGCCAGTAGTAAGCGAACCAAGACATAGGATTGCAGAGCGCGGGACCGAGACATAATCTACCCTTTACGACTTAAAGACCCAAAGCCTAAGGCTTGAGTTGGCTCTAAGCGCACCCCTTCAACATCCCGCTGGGCAAAAACATATTCTTTGCGCTGCCAAAGGGGAAGAAAGGGAACATCCTCTGCCAAGAGTTTTTGAATCTCAGCAAACACCTGGTCTCGCTTGGTAGGGTTTGTTTCTTGGCGTTGTTGATCAATCAATTGGTTCATCTTTGGACTGAAGTAAAAGGAGCCTTGACCCACCGTAGATCCTTCTTCACAGCCTTTGGCTGGAGAGCCTTTGGCACAATGCAAGAACGGATGGATATAGGTGTCAGGATCATAATAGTCGCCACTCCAATCCAGCATGAACATTGGGTAAGTCCCTTTGTCGAGGTTGGTATAGGCAGTTGCCGACTCAACACTGTTCAGCTCTAGATCAATCAAATCTCCCAGTTCTTGGGCAATATAGGCTTTAATTGTCGTGGCCGCAGGGGCATCGCTAGGAACATTGGATCGATACCACATCTGAAGTTTCATCGGCTTGCCCTTAGAGTATCCTGCTTTGCTCAGTAACTCCTTGGCCTTGGCTAGGCTGGCCTCTGCATCTGATTCTTCAAAAACGGGCTTGCTTTCCTTAAAAATACTGGGAATCAAGCTATATAGAGGCTCAACTTGGCCACTAAATACACGATCCTGAATTAACTTGCGGTTGATCACCAGTCCTAGGGCTTGGCGCACCGCCTTATCCTTGAGAACTGGATCGCGGAGATTGAGGCTTAAATAGGTGATATTATTGCCAGATCCGGTGATTCCTTGCCAGTCACCCTGTTGGGCGGTTTTGTCCAAGGAGGCAATTTGATCAGGATTGAGGGATTGATAGGCAATATCCACTGCACCTGTACGAAAAGCATTAAATAAGTTAGCGCTACTGGAGAAAGATTGAATATCAATGCCTTTATTTTGAGGTTTGTCTCCCCAATAGGTGGGATTTGGCTCTAGACGAATGGAATCACTCCCTGAGCTAGACAGCTTGTAAGGGCCAGTCCCCACAAAGGTAGAGGGCTGAAATTCGCCTGGGCCAATTTTATAGGCTTTGGGAGAAACCGCCACCAAGCCAGAAAAGGCTAGCAAATTGGGAAAGGAAGCAAAGGGTTTTTTCAGGCGCAGGGTTAACTCAGTCTCAGAGTTAGCAGTGACTGAGGCCACCGTATCCTTAAGTAAAAAGGCTGGCTGGCCCCCATTTTGAATAAACCGATTCAGGGAAAAAGCCATCGCCTTGGCGTTAAAGGGGGTGCCATCATGAAACAGCACCTTGGTGCGTAGAGGAATAGTGTAGAGGAGGCCATCTTCGCTGACCTTCGGCAAAGCCGTGGCAAGCTGGGGCACCAGTTGGGTGCTACCACTGGCGTAGGTGTAAAGCCGATCCCCCATGTTATATAAGAGGTTCCCGGCAAAGATTTCTAAGGCATCCGCCGGATCGAGGGTCCTGACCTTGGCTGTTGTCCCAATCGCGATGCGAGTTTCGGCGCTAGAGGCGGTAGAACCTGAAGGTGTCTGATTAGAGCGACAGCCCAGCACTAGCAACAAACAACAGCCCGATAGACTCACATAAAGGCCCAGTCGCCGCCATGATCGCCTACTGAGCCAATGCTGCAGGATCGACCGCAAGAAAATTAAAAACCGCAGAGGAGTTAACAAGGGTTCTACTCGCATAACAATGAATAAGACAGCAAGGCTATCGCCCATCGTAACCGCTAGGGGTTGGGATGGTAGAGCTTACTGTCTTGTCATTTTATAGCGAGAGGGTAATTTATGGTTTGACGGCAAAACTTCCTTAAACAGCCCCTTAGATCTCCGTATAGATCTCTAAAGTTACTTTTGCGGCTTGGCTGCTGAGGCGAGGGCAATGGGTTCTTGGCCCACACCAATACTGACCTCCATCCCTCCTTGTTCTAGGACGACGACGGGAGCAGCAGGGTTGCTCATATTAATGTTTTTGACCCGTACCTGGTTGTTAGAGAGCAAGTCACCAATACCCACGGTCCGGCTTCTGCTTTCGTTAGGGGCTTCGACAATAGCACGGGGCTGTCCACTGATCAACATCACCCCAGTCACTTTCACGGCTTGGGCTAAGTCTGGTGTCGGCTTAGGCAAGGAGGGGAGAACAATTTTAGGACTAGGGGCTGAACCACCTGACTTGGACTGGGGTGGGTTAAGCTTTAGATCAGGGGATTTTGTTCCCAAATTGGGTGAAGATTCTGGAAGAGAGTCTCGCCTAGCGATTGTCTGAGATGCTTGACTAGAGGAAGGCTGACCAGGAACATCAGGCAATGCCGGGGCTACCAATTCGGCAAAGGGGTCCGATCTCCCGCTTTTGAGAACCCGCAAACGCTCATCTGGGCTAGTTGGGCGAATTAAGGCAACTTGAGCCGAGGTGGGGGGGACAGAAATTTCAGGCTCAGCATTCGGTGCAGATGTTTGGGTGGATGGATCTTGGATGGATTGCTCGGCATCAAGGTCAATATCACTTCCTGCCAATAGTCCGCAACTGCTTAAGCCAGCAGATAGGAGGATAAGTACTATCCCTAGGAATTTGTGTTGCATCCGGTTTTCCATCCTCTTCAGCACTAGTAATCTCATTAAGTTGTACGGTTTATGATTTGGGAATACTCTGACCAGGCAGACCTAAACTGTTATCAGTTGTGCTATCAGTCTCAAGAAAGGTGGCTTGTGATTGCTGAATATCTCTAGGCTGAGCAACTGGGGTGGGCTGTTATGGTATCAATTCAAGGAGGAAGCAGAGAAGGGTCTGAGGGCCTTGAAGTTGATGACAGAATTAACTCACAGCGTTAAGGGACCGGGTAAGGTTTGGATTATTGGCGCAGGGCCTGGAGATTATCGCTATTTGACTGTTGAGGGCCAATACTTACTCTCACTGGCTGACGTTATTCTTTATGATGCCCTGATTCATCCGAAATTATTAAACCTAGCCCGAAAAAGTTGCTTGCGGATCTCTGTGGGAAAAAGAGGGGGTCAATCTAGTATGGCTCAAAGCGAGATTAATCGGCTACTGGTTGATTATTGTCAAGGGGGGCATAGGGTGGTTCGTCTTAAGAGTGGTGATCCCTTTGTGTTTGGCCGCATTTTGCCTGAAATCCAAGCACTGAGAGATGCATCCTGTTTGGTTTCGGTTTGTCCAGGATTGTCGACTGCCTTAGCCGTTCCGTCTTTGCTGGGTATCCCTCTTACCGATCGGAGCCTGAGCCGTCATTTTACAGTGCTCAGTGCCCATCAGCCAGCTATCCTGAATTGGTCAGTGCTGGCTCAGCTAGATACTTTAGTGATTCTGATGGGGGGGCAAACCCTCAGTACAATTGTTTGCAAATTGCAGGAACATGGACGATTATCCGATCATCCCATCGCGATTATTCGTTGGGGGGGATGGCCAGAGCAGCAAGTCTGGATTGGGACTTTGGGGGATATTATGGCCAAAACGACAGGAGCAACTCTCTCACCCACGGTGATGGTGGTGGGTGAGGTGGTGAGGCTCCGTGATCAGTTGGGGCCGTCCTTGGCTCTGGATAATTCTTTTTCTTCTTCCTTTTACTTATCTTTATCAGTATTCCCTATGAGTCTTTCCCCATCTTCTCCCTTGGAGTCTGGGTTGTCTGTGGAGCAGCCCTTGTCGGGTCGCACTGTTTTGGTGACTCGGGCGGCGGCCCAGTCCTTGTCATTTAGTCAGCAATTAACGGCGATGGGGGCAAGGGTGATGGATATGCCTGCCCTGGAAATTGGCCCTCCCTCTGATTGGGAGCCGATGGATGAGCGATCGCAACCCTTGATCAATTTCACTGGTTGATTTTAACCTCTGCCAACGGCGTCACGGCTTTTTTAGACCGATTGGTGCTGCAAGGCAAAGATTTACGCGCCCTAGCGGGGCTTAAAATTGCGGTGGTTGGTCGTAAAACTGCTGCCATCTTGGAGCAAAAAGGCCTGAAACCGGACTATATTCCTGCCAATTATGTCGCAGATGCCTTAGCGGATCACTTTCCAGGTGGCTCAGATTTAAATGGTCAGGCTCTGCTTTTCCCCCGGGTGGAGAGTGGTGGGCGAGAGTTACTGGTACAACAATTAACGGCGAAGGGAGCCAGGGTTGTGGAGGTGGCTGCCTATGAGTCTCGGTGTCCAGCACAGATGGATCTCCTGATTCTCAAGGCCTTGCAGGCCGATGCCATCGATGTCATTACCTTTGCCAGTTCTAAAACAGTTCAATATTTCCAGCGGTTACTTGAGCAAGGGATTGAGAACAGCCCGTCCCCCCATGCTGCGGATCAGACTCTCTGGCAAGACTGTCTGACGCGGGTCAAAATTGCTTCAATTGGTCCCCAAACCTCGGCCAGTTGTCGACAGATTTTGGGAAGAGTGGATATTGAGGCGGCTGAATATACGCTAGAGGGTCTAACTGAGAGCCTGATTGCCTATTTTGCTCGCCCTCTTGTTTAGGGGATAATGCTCTGCAAAGGACAATTTCTATGCCCCATCCCCGTAAACGCTTTGCTCAACATTGGTTGAGAAGTCAGGTGATCCTAGATCAGATTCTGGCTGCCGCCCATTTGCACCCCAGAGATCGCATCCTAGAAATTGGTCCTGGCCAAGGCGTGCTGACGCGAGAGCTACTGCCCAGGGTCCAGTCCCTAGTCGCTATCGAAGTAGATCGCGACCTCTGCCGATTGCTGGCGCGCAGCTTTGCGACCTATGATCATTTTTTGCTCCTGCACCAAGATTTCTTGAACTTAGCTTGGGCTAACAGCCTTACCCCTGAGCAATGGCCTAACAAGGTGGTCGCCAATATTCCCTACAACATTACTGCACCGATTTTAGAGATCCTATTGGGTAAGATTGCAGCTCCTGCTCAGCCTGGCTATGAGAGCATTGTGCTCTTAGTTCAAAAAGAAGTGGCAGAACGCCTCGTGGCGGTACCCGGCACTAAGGCCTTTAATGGTTGGTCGGTGAGATCTCAATATCTGGCTCATTGTGAGTTAATCTGTCCAGTCCCAGCTCAAGCCTTTAAACCCCCACCTAAGGTTGACTCAGCGGTGATCCGTCTTTCTCCGCGTCCCTATCCTCAGCCTGCAGAACAGCCGCAATGGCTAGCAACATTGCTCAAGGTGGGCTTCTCTAGTCGTCGTAAAGTACTACGTAATAATCTCAAGTCCCTGCTGCCCCTAGAAACCTTAACTCCGGTCTTTGAGCAGCTACAGATTAATCCTCAAGTAAGAGCAGAGGAGCTAGGCGTGGCACAATGGGTTGCATTAAGTGATCGGCTCCAAGGCAGCAAACCCTCATAAAAATTGGCAAGGCTTGTCCTCTGCGGCACCCTCAGATCCCGATTTATGAAGCATTCCTATACCCTCAAAGCCCCGGCAAAAATCAATTTACTCTTAGAGATTATTGGCGATCGTGCCGATGGCTTCCATGAATTGGTCATGGTGCTACAAAGTATTGATTTGGCCGATATTGTGCAATTGCATCCCCTCGGGGGCGATCGCATTGAAATTCACTGCAATCATCCTGAAATTCCCTGCGATCAGCGTAACTTGGCCTATCGGGCCGCCCGCTTGCTACAAGACAAGTATCCAGGCAATGCTGGGGTCAGCATTAGCCTGCAAAAAAATATTCCCATTGGGGCGGGGTTGGCAGGTGGCTCAACAGATGCAGCGGCTGTGCTCGTTGGCTTGGATTTAATGTGGAATCTGGGCCTAACCCAAACAGAGCTCCAGGACTATGCTGCAACCCTCGGGTCAGATATTCCCTTCTGTGTCTCTGGGGGTACTGCTTTGGCCCTCGGACGAGGGGAAGCCTTAACTCCTTTGCCAGACCTCGACCAGCTCTATGCCGTCTTAGCTAAATACCAGAGCCTATCCGTTTCGACGCCCTGGGCCTATCAGACCTATCGCCAGCAGTTTGGTGCCTCCTACTGTCGTGACCCTCAACTGCTAGATCACCGCCGTCGAGCTGCCCATTCGAGTGATCTCTTGGTTGCCATTAGCCATCGAGATGTTTTGCAAGTGCCTCAACATCTATATAACGATCTTGAGAAAGTTGTCCTGCCCCAATACCCCTTAGTGCAGGCGTTGCGAGATCAGTTTGAGAAATTAGGTGCCTTAGGCACAATGATGTCAGGCTCAGGACCTACTGTGTTTGGCTTGGCAGAGTCACGGATCCAGGCTGAACGGTTGGCAGGGCAAATGAGGGTTGCGATCGCGGATCCAGACTTAGATCTATGGGTCACCCAATTTTGTAGCAGTGGAATTCAGCTCCTCTCATCCAGCCCATAGCGTTGGGTGGAATGTCTTGATCTTTACTCAGTCTTTATCAGATACTGCCATGACCTCAAAATCAAACCACTATAATGGACAGACCAGATCCCTCCATCCTCCTTCAGAAAATTGACAAGATTTTGAGAGAGAATAATGACTTCTGCTATATTGAGCCATAGATAAAGCCTGGAAAGGCAGTACACAGGAATTAGGTCTGTTTTAGCTATTTTTTCTTGGATAAAAAATAAATTTAATACCCCTTCCACCGCATCCCTAATCCACTAAGGCCCCAAGGTTTAATTTGGCGCCACAGCAATCGAACCTTATGTATTTCAAGGTATCCTTTTAAGCATGATCAATCGGATTAGCTCTACAAGGTTTTATTTTAGAAATAGACATTTCCTATCCATAGATTTATTCTTATTTGCCTTTACCCCTTTATGGGCCTTAGCTCTTAGAATTGATACCGATTTAGGTCTAGTCCTGAACCGTCCGGGCTATCAAGCTGACCTGCTGCTGATCATTTTATTGTTCTCAGTCATCAAGCTAACGGTGTTTCTCTGGGGGGGGTTATATCGACATTATTGGCGATATGCCAGCATTGACGAGCTGAGTAGTGTGGCGATCTTGACTGGG
>JAAUUW010000131.1 GCA_012030735.1 Acaryochloridaceae cyanobacterium SU_2_1 | reverse complement strand
GGCCGAGGTCCTTCAACAACCTCAGACTAAACCCAGATCAGAGCCGACTCCGCCCCAGGGCGGGTTGCGTCAGAGCCTGCGGTGAAGGAACGGGTGGTGGCCCAAGCTCAGCCCCAGGCCAAACCAACAAAACCCCAAAGGAGCTTATCTCAACCTCCAGAAGAGTCTTCTAGACCAGCCGTAGGGGTCAAGAAACCCACAGATCAAACAGATAAACCTGCAGCTAAAACAAAGCCAGTACCTCTATCTTCAACAGACTCTCGACCTCCAGTTAAATCAACCCCCAAGACCCAGCCAAAACCTGCTCAAGACCCCATAGCCAAGGCCGACTCATCGCCCGCTCCAGAACTTCCAGAGGTAGTCGCTTCAGGAACCGTGGCAACCTTAGACAAGGCGAAGGAGACCATAACCTCTGCAGTGGCAGAAATTCCTACGCCTATCGATTCTTCTTCAGAGGTTGCCTCAAATGTTGCCGCACCAACTAGTCAAGAGCAACCCGAGGTGAAGCCACCTGTTGCAGAGCAGAAGCAAGAAGATTCTTCTTCAGCGGAACTCGACAAAAAAGATGTTGTGGCAGATATACGAGGGTTTTGGGATCAGTTAACGGGAGTAAAGCCCGAATATCGCACCAAAACTCAAAAGAAAGGACCGAATTGATCCGAATCATCTTGAAAATTTGCCAAAATAAGCCTTAAGACTATGGGCCTTGCCTCTAGGTCTACAGGAAAATCCCTGGCAAAATACCCAAGAAGAGGTGGATTTTTGCCCTCAAGAAATAATTAGCGTCGCGCTACCAGGCTAAACCTTACAGGTTTCAGCCATAATGGAATGCGATGATCAATGATGCCTCCACGGTTCTAACTAGGGAGGTAGCTTGAATGTTGATGGGGAAGATGATTAGGCATGGTGATTGGTTTTAAACTGGGGTGTCGGGTTAAACAGTACTGGCAACGATGCTGTTGCTTAATGGTGATCATTGCGCTGCTTTGGGGAGTTGGCATTGGCAACACATCCACTGCTTTTGCAGGGATTAATGATGACCAGTATGACGGTAATATTTTTATGCTTTATGCCAGCAATGCTGGTCTAATTCCGGCTAAGGTGAATTTGGCAGCTGCGATTCAAAAACAACGCCCGACCTTGGTGATGTTTTATGTGGATGACAGCCGAGAATGTAAAGAGAATGCCCTAGTGCTGACCCAGTTGCAAGGCGAGTATAAACAAAGCTTGAACCTGCTACCGATCATGGCTGATGCCATCAATCCTGAGAGGCAGTATCAACCTAATGATGCTCAGTACTACTATAACGGCGAATATGTGCCTCAGTTTGTGCTACTGGACGGGACCGGCCAAGTGGTCTTGAATCAGATTGGTCAGCTTCCCTTTGAAGCTCTCGATACACCTGTCCGAGAGCTGCTGGAATTGCCGCCGAGAACAGAAGCTCTGAGGCTAGAGCGGCCAGCCTTTTCCCCCTCTCCCTCGGCAGATCGAACCTTTGTTGGTGATGCGATTCGCTCTCTAGAGTCAGGTCGAGGAGAACCCGTCCAATAAGCTATATCCGAGCATATCTGAGCGCTGATGAGGTACTTGAATATGTTCGGATATCGATTTTTGCTGCTATTAAGCTGGCTGTTGATGTCCCCCCAGGTATAGGTCTTTGACCTTAGGATTGCTCAGTAATTGAGGACCAGGATCATTAAAACGATCGCGTCCTGAGTCTAAAACATAACCCCAATCTGCCAGGGATAGAGCCTTGCGAACATTTTGCTCCACCAGAATAATTGAGGTGCCTCGCTGGTTAATTTCCGTGATTTTGGTGAAAATATCATCCACCAATATTGGAGAGAGAGCAGCGGAGGGTTCATCTAGAATGAGCAGTTGGGGTTCTAGCATCATCGCTCGGCCCATGGCGAGCATTTGGCGTTCTCCTCCCGATAAGGTCCCAGCTTGTTGGCGACGGCGATCAGCTAATTGAGGAAAGGTTGCATAGATATTTGACTTCAACTCAGTCAAGGGCATATTGCGCAGAAATGCCCCCATCTCTAAATTTTCTTCCACAGTTAGAGAACGAAAAACATTGGCCAGTTGCGGAACGTAGCAAATGCCCTGATTTACAATTTGGTTGGGTTTAAGGCCCGAAATAATCTGCCCTTGCCAATCAATCTGGCCAGTATGGGGAGATAACAGGCCACAGATCGCCTTGGCTAAGGTTGATTTACCTGCACCATTGGGGCCAATAATGGCGATGATTTCTTGGGCATATAGCTCTAAGTTAATGCCCTGCAAAATATCTAGACCAGGGACATAACCAGCATGGACTGATTCAACCTTCAATAATAACGAAGCTGCCGTTGAACCTCGCGATACTTTGCTCATTGATCCTACTATTCCCTTGTGGGTTCGATCTAAACCAAGCAAGATGATTTCATCCTACGGTTCATGATCAAACCAATCCTTTGACGATTCTGTCAAGATTTTCTTTGCTTCTCAAACATTTTTAGAGGGGCAAGCCTTGCACAATACCTCGCTTGCTCTCCCTTGAATGGGAATGGTTAAAATGAATGGAATGGTTAAAACATCTCTAAGTGGGCGTTTTTTGCAGGTCAGAGCGTTCCTCTGCCAAGATGGCGCCTTCAACGGGGCAGACTTGTAGACAAATGCCACAATCAATACAGGTTGAGAAATCAATCCAATACCAATCTGTACCAATCAGATTTTTGCCGGGGCCTTCGTGAATGCAAGCTACAGGACAGGCATCAACACAGTCTGCAATGCCTTCACATACATCAGTGACAATAGAATGGGCCAAGTCGTCTTCTCCTGGGGCTATCTCTAACAAACGGTCTTAAAGCCACCTTGCTATTAGGTTAACAGGAATTCGGAAAACTGTAACTCTTGGTCGCTCTATCGTCACAGCATATGTAGGGCCTATCACACAAGTTGATTTCTGGAGAGCTATTGTTTGACACCTTAGAAATTTTACAACTCCCCTTTGGCAAGTCCATCAGGGCTTACTTCTGCTCACCTCTTTGACTTTAAAGAGACATTATCCTGAACGATGCTCTGTGACGAACAATTGGAAAGGGTATCTCAAAAATAGTAATATTTAGTGGGCATGTCGAAAAAAGATTGCGTGAATGAGTAGGGTTAGTATAAGTGCTTCAAACCTTGGAATAAAGCCTGAATGGCCTGACTGGACAAAAATACAGTTGCAAAATAGCTGATTCTACCCTCCTGTGACTGTATTTTTAGCTTTAAAGTCACACTGAGCCTATAACATCAAGCGGTATCTGTCTAATCCTTAATAATAGGTTTAATCTATTTTTTTAGGTAAGATAGCTTCTTTCTGGGATCTTTAAGGCTATGTTGATATTTCTTTAGCATGCTAATGGAACTTTAAAAGTGGGAACCATCATTAAGTTCATGCTTGTAAAATTTAGATATTGCAGCACTAGAGTGATTTTAGGGGGTTAGGGTAACGATGGATAATATTATTCCTCTTTTTTCTGGATCTGGACATAAAATAAGCCTATTTAGACCTAAATCCTTTGCTGATGTCCAAGTTGCTGTTGATCAGATGAAATCAGGTCAGCTGATTATGTTTAATATTGCAGAACTGCCTGCTCCCCTTGCCCAAAGGTTGACGGATTTTGCCGCAGGCAGTGTCAGTATGTTGGGCGGGCAAACTGTTGATGTGGGTAATGGGGTATTTCTTTACGGCTCCTCTAAGGTTGCGATCGCAGCCTATGAACGGCAAGTTGCCTAGTCCTGATCAATAACCCACCAAGGTAAGGGAAGAATTCACAAAAAAATTGAGTCTTGTACAAGACAAGACTCAAGACAGTCAACAACCAATGAAACACTTGAGCGTTAAATCTGCACGACCTCGCCCGAAGCTTGCAAACGAGCGCGGGCCCGCTTAAAGTCTCGCTGAGCTTCATAGCGCTCCTGCTTATCTTCGCTTTGATCCGTGGCAGCAAGACGAGCTTCAGCAGCAGCTAAGGTCGACCGAGCTTCTTCCCGGTCAATTGTATCACCTCGCTCAGCGCCATTGACCAAGACAACAACTTCATTATTTTCAACTTCAACGAAGCCACCCATCAGGGCAATAGCGACCCAATCTTTACCGGGACGAACTCGCATCACTCCGACATCTAAAGCCGATAACAGCGGTGCATGACCAGTTAAAATTCCCAACTGACCTGTCGTGCTCGGCAAGATAACTTCTTCAGCTGCAGAATCCCATACCGTTTTATCAGGTGCAATGACTCGAACCGTTAGTGACATAATGCCTCCTTACTTGCCTTCAGCTTTCATTTTTTCAGCCTTGGCAATCGCTTCATCAATGTCACCCACCAGGTAGAATGCTTGCTCAGGCAAGTCATCCAATTCACCCTTGAGAATCTTTTGAAAACCAGCGATGGTCTTTTCTAGGGAAACATACTTGCCAGGAGACCCTGTAAACACTTCCGCCACAAAGAAAGGCTGAGATAAAAAGCGCTCAATCTTCCGAGCGCGGGCCACAACTAGACGATCATCTTCAGACAACTCATCCAAACCGAGAATAGCGATGATGTCTTGCAGCTCTTTGTAACGCTGTAACGTGGATTGAACCGCCCGAGCAGTTGCATAATGCTCGTCACTAACAATGCCCGGTTGCAACATGGTAGAGGCAGAATCCAAAGGGTCTACAGCCGGGTAAATCCCTTTAGAAGCCAAGCCACGAGACAATACGGTGGTTCCATCTAAGTGAGCAAAGGTTGTAGCAGGGGCAGGGTCAGTTAAGTCATCCGCAGGAACATAAACTGCCTGAATAGAAGTGATGGATCCTTCTGTTGTGGAGGTAATCCGCTCTTGCAAGTCACCCACGTCTGTCCCTAGAGTAGGCTGATATCCCACCGCAGAAGGCATCCGACCGAGGAGGGCCGATACTTCAGAACCTGCCTGTACAAACCGGAAGATATTATCAATGAACAACAATACGTCTTGCTTGTTGACATCTCGGAAATACTCGGCCATGGTCAACGCTGACAGACCGACCCGCATTCTGGCTCCGGGGGGCTCATTCATCTGACCGTAACAAAGGGCAATTTTGGACTCGTTGAGATTGTCCTTATTGATCACCCCAGACTCGATCATTTCGTTATAGAGGTCATTCCCTTCACGAGTTCGCTCACCCACACCTCCGAAGACGGAAACTCCGCCGTGGTTGGTGGCAATGTTGTTGATCAATTCCATCATGATCACCGTCTTGCCCACACCCGCACCACCGAAAAGACCAATTTTCCCGCCTCGACGATAGGGGGTGAGTAGGTCAATCACCTTAATGCCTGTTTCAAACACAGAGGGTTTGGTTTCGAGGTCAGTGAGTTTAGGCGCTGGACGGTGAATGGGGAAGGTTTCGTCAGTACCAACCTCTCCTCTTTGGTCTACAGGCTCACCCAAAACGTTAAAAATACGACCAAGCGTCGCCTTACCCACAGGAACACTAATGGGAGCACCTGTATCTGCAACCTCCATCCCTCGGATCAGACCGTCCGTAGAACTCATGGAAACTGCGCGAACTTGGTTGTCTCCTAATAACTGTTGAACTTCACAGGTAACAGAAACAGAATCTCCAGCTTCGTTTTTACCTTGAATTTTGAGGGCATTGTAAATCTTGGGCAACTTCCCATTCGGGAATTCAACGTCTAGAACTGGACCAATGATTTGAGAGATATAACCGATATTTGACTTTTCAGTGGTGATGACCATGCTCACGCCTACTCTGTTGTGGTGACTGTTTCAGCTGCAATTGCAGGCAGCCTGGTAGATAATTTCGCCATTTCTAAAATTACCATCTAAGGGGTTCAAGGTAAACTTTCTTTTCGCAGGCAGGCCCTTAGCCAGATGCCAAAAAGCTACGCCCCCTAGATCTGGAGTCTCTTGGCCTCTCAAGGGCAAGCCTGTTCATTTAGGGAAACAAGCCTTAGCCTGTGAGGGGGGAAAGGGTGGGGATATCTTGACGAACATCGGTAATGAGCCAATCTAGGGATGCCGCTCTGATATCCAAAGAAGCCCCTGTTCTATCGACGCAATAACGGCCAAACACCAACTTATCCACTAATCGCACCTCAGAGCCTAGGCGCGAATACTCAAAAATTACACTATTTTCTACAGTTGCACCGCTACAAATACGGCAGTTGGGACCAATCATGGTGGGACCAATCAGGGTTACCCCATCTTCAATGCGAGTCATCCCACCGATATAGACAGGCCCTTGCACCGTCACCTTGTCCCAATTGACATCCACATTCAGTCCCGTGAAGATCCCAGGCATCACTTGCCGACCTGGAATTGCCACATTATTGATGTCTCCCATCAATACACTGCGGATTGCCTGCCAATAGTCCGGAACTTTGCCAATATCAACCCACTGAAAATCCATGGCAATCCCATAGAAGGGCATATTCATAGACACCAACTTGGGAAACAAATCGCTGCCAATATCAAATTGCTGCCCTGAGGGAATCAAATCTAGGACTTCAGGCTCAAAGATATAGATCCCAGTATTGATTGTGTTGCTGAGGGCTTCATCAACTTTGGGTTTTTCTTGAAAGGACTGGACTCTTCCCTGATCATCAGTCACAACTACCCCATAACTAGAAACATCTTGGGGATCAACGGTTTTCATGACGATGGTTGCAATTGAACCTTGTTGTCGATGCCAGGCTACGGCGGCTGTTAAGTCGAGATCAATCAAGGCATCACCACAAAGAACGATGAATGTATCATCAAAGAAAGGAGAAAAATCCTGAATCCGTCTCATGCCACCCGCTGAGCCTAGGGCATCACCGATCAAATGGCCATCTTCAATGCGGCCCTCAAAGGAATAGGCAATTTCTACCCCAAAGCGTTGACCATCTCGAAAATAATTTTCAATTTCATGGGCTAGATGACTCACATTGACCATGATTTGGTCAAAGTTATGATGCCGGAGCAACTCCACCAGAAATTCCATGACTGGTTTTTGCATGATCGGAATCATGGGTTTAGGGATTGTAAAGGTGATTGGGCGAATTCGAGTGCCTTTACCAGCCGCTAAAATCATTGCTTTCATGATTAGGAATGCTCTTAAAACGAAGGAGTGTACATAAAGGGTAGGAAGCTCATCAAAGATGACTTAAAAGGTTAAGGTTGCTTGCAGTTCAACTCAACATCAACGAAAAGGGAATCCATAGCCTTGAGTTTGGTTCCAAGTTTAGGTTTCCCAAACTCCTTCCAGACCTCATAAAGCATAAACATGACCATTGATCAGTAAGCGGCTAATACCCTTGGCAGAGAGTTGGCCATAGGTTTTGGTCAACAGGTTGCTATTCGGTACTTTGATGATCCGTTGAGTCCGATGGGAGAAGCGGCGCGCTACCCGGTGATTGTCAAAGATAGGCAAGGTGGTCGCATTGACCTCATGGGCAGGAATCTGTCCTAGTTCACTAAAGTCTTTGAGGGGACAGGTGATCAGTTCACCGGAGCGATCAACCACTAAATAGCAGGATTTCGGGAATTTGGCCGCCGCTACCGGGATGACCTCCAGTTCAGTGGCTGGTCTGAGACTGGTAGCGGAATCTGATTCCTCTGCTTCCTCAGAGTCAAAGTCTTCTAGGTCGTCATCACCTGGATCATAGCCTTCGGGATCTTCGTCTTCAAAGTCTTGATCCTTGATGTCATCGTTAAACTCAGCAATGATTTCAGCAAGATCACCACTGACGATGGAGGGTGCATCTTGGCTTAGGGAAGGCGGATCTAGGGTCAGATCCAGGTCCACGGATGCGGGAGAGGCGACAGGAATGGCAGGGATTAGCTTAATGGGCTTAGAGGAACGCGTTACTGCTGGCTCTTGGGGTGAAGCAGGAGGTTTAGGAGAGCGTCGATCTTGTTTGGTGGCGAGTAGTGATTCATACTCTTGATCCGGCAGATTGTTTTTGAGTAACCGTCGAATGGTAGAGCTACTCACGTTATATCGAGTGGCCAATTGAGCAAGAGTCTCTTGCGACTGTTGAAAGAGTTGGATGATTGTTTGTTTGTCAGAGTCAGAGAGTTTGCTACGGCTCATACAATTATGTTTCACCAGCAGGGGTGTGCTGAATATAGCAGGTGCTTGATAGGGATGGGGGAATTGTTGCCCTTCCACATTTTAGTCTTTGTTGTCTTTTGGGTCTTGGGTTAGACAAAACTGTAGGAAATCCGTTTTACAACCACCAGATAGAGAGCAGGAGGGCAGTGCCGGTCAGCGTCAGGTTGTCAATGTCCTGCAGGGGTAAGGCTTCGACCAGTGTTGTAATCAGGGCAATGGCAACCACTCTGCCCAAAGCTAGCCTTAGATCAAGGGCTGGCTGCAAATATCCCAATTGGTTAAAAAAAATCAGAAATACAGCAGCGAAGGCAATGCTACCTAGAGCCATTGCTCCGGAACCAGCCCAACTTTTATCAGGGTTAAAGGGCAATTTTGCCTGTCCCCAGCGGCGGCCTACAATATCGGCTAAACCATCGCCACCACACATCATCATCAAGGCCAAGATGCCGCTGGGAGATGAGCGCCAAAACCAGATTGTCGAGAGAATAAATACAGCTCCATAATAGAGGGGTCCCTTAAGAATCTCTCTGGGGTTGCCTGTCCGGGTCATGGCTTGCACCGCAGCCAGATCAGTCCACCATCCTAATCCAATTCCTATAAATTGCACTGTGATGACTAAGGGCACTAGGGCCGCGAAATAGCGTGCTTCGGGCTGGGAACTAAACAATGGCCAGCAGAGTAGGAACAGTGGACCGGTGCCAATATGAATGATTTTGCGGCTCAGGTTTTGGTTGAGCCAGCCTTGGTTTGCGATCGCATC
>JAAUUW010000012.1 GCA_012030735.1 Acaryochloridaceae cyanobacterium SU_2_1 | reverse complement strand
GATTTCTGGTTGCTGCTCGCGGACTGGAAACCACCATTGCGCTAACCGTTGGCGGTGAAACGTTCGCTGCACACTGGGACCGCACCCGGGAGCAAAGCGAGCGTCTCTCCGCTGTGCTTTATCTCAAGTTCTCCCTCAGCCCACACGCGGTCGCGAGCATTTGCAACAAGGTTGCTAACAAGGCTTCATCGCCACCATTTCCGAAGCCGTAATACCCACTCAAGATCGCCCGTATGCGTTTCAAGCCACTTCTCCTAATCAATCTTCTGTAAGATTAACCTAGAAGCCCTTTGTCTCCGTCACGCTCCTTGGTGAATTTTGCCTATGCATGCCCTATCGATTCCCACTTGGATCATTCATGTCTCTAGTGTTCTGGAATGGATGATCGCAATCTGGCTGATCTGGACCTATAGTCAGGTGACTCAGAACTCGGCATGGCGCTGGTTTGCCTTTGCTATGTTACCGGCTTTAGTGGGTGCCATGTGTGCCTGTACGTGGCATTTTTTCGACAATCCAAGTCGCCTAGAATGGCTCGTGATTTTGCAAGCCTCTATGACTCTTCTGGGTAATGTTACCCTCTGCACAGCGGCGGGGTTGCTCTGGTCTCAAGGACGAACCAAGACCATCGCGGCTAAAACCCCATCCCAGGAGAGACTGTGATATGCCAGCAAAAGAGACTCTATTTGGCCTCTCCTTATTGCCATATTTGTTGTTTTTATGGTTTCTGACTCGCTCTGGCCAAGCGCCTCGATTAGCCTTAATCGGCTTTTATCTGACCTTACTGTTTATTGCTGTAACGGTTCCTGTGGGGATTTATGCTGAGCGAGTCTATGGTCTTTCCCTAGCCAATGTTGATTTTTTGCATGGTTCCGCCGAGTTTTTTCTGACCCTTGCCAATATTTGTATTGCCTTGGGGTTTAAGCAGGCGATCCAAGGGTCTCAATCTCAGAACGATTAGAGCGCTGCGGAATAAAATCTTGATTGGGAAAGGGATATCCTGATTTCTCTTTTTTCTTTAAGGGGCCACGAGATAGACGTTTCGGGACTGGTCAGCTCAGGCGTGATAGAGCTGTGAAGTCCATGTCCAGTAAGGTTTCTATTGATTTTTATCCAATAGGAGCCAAAACCCTTCACGGGTAGAGTATCTCGCGAATTTATCACGCCTTAAGAGGGCAGTGCTAGTCACCAACATAGCTGAATAGTTACAGTAGCGGATCGCATCTCTACTCTCCTAGCAAACGCCCCCATGCTCTGATCGGGCAATGATTGCCCAGAGATATCAGTTAAATCGACTCGAAATAAGCTTTGGATTTTACAGGATCAGGATTCATGGTCTGATCTCCAGGTTGCCAACCCGCTGGACAGACTTCATCAGGATGAGACTGAACATGTTGAATCGCCTGCAAGATTCGCAAGGTTTCATCTACATTGCGGCCAAAGGCCAGGTTGTTGATTGTGGCATGTTGAATCACACCTTCTTTGTCGATGATAAAGAGGCCTCGAAGCGCTATGCCTGCCTCTGGATCAAGGACGTTATAGGCAGTGCTGATTTCTTTCTTGAGATCGGCAACCAAAGGATAGGCGAGATCACCTACCCCACCGGATTTGCGATCTGTTTGAATCCAAGCTAGGTGAGAAAATTGACTATCCACAGAAATACCTAATATTTCTGTATTGATGTTTTTAAAGGCATCGTAGCGATCGCTAAAGGCCGTAATTTCTGTGGGGCAAACAAAGGTGAAATCTAAGGGGTAGAAAAAGATCACGACATATTTACCCCGATAGTTAGAGAGTTTCACTTCCTGAAACTCTTGGTCGTAAACGGCTGTTGCCGTGAAATCTGGGGCAACCTGACCGACGCGTAAACATCCGGGTACTTCGTGCTGTGACATAAACTAAATGAACTCCATATAGACTTTGAAAGCACCGCAAGATCGGCACTAAATAATCAAGGCAAACTCATCCGCAAACATACGCCTCTAGCTAAGATGAAAGGCTAAGGAGAGGCTAATCGATCAGATCCTGCTTGAGCAGTGTCATCTGGACATCACTATACCATCATCATCGGCGTGATTGGGCCTTAAAACTTGATATACAAATGATTGTAGCCCTCTGCCAGCAATCGGTTTATGCAGACTCGGTCAAAACCGATAGGATGGGCTTAAGCAGCCAATTGAGGCTGACTTTAAGCTGATGGTCGCGGGTGGGCATCCGATATAAATAAATCAACCGGCGACTGAGATAGGCTAAAGGCCCATCCAGTTGTAACCCCAAGCCAGCCATGGCCGCTGAGTCGCGTCCCAGGGTGAGCATTTCGCCTAGATGGGTATAGTGAAACGGCAAGAGGGGCCGATTTGTCAAGGATGCCCAAACATTCCAGCCGACACAATCGGCTTGCTGAATTGCTCCTTGGGCTGTATGTGGGGTGCCTTGGCCTTGAGCATCCCGACAATCAGCCAGATCCCCAAGGGCAAAAATATGGGGATGATCTTGCACTTGAAGGCTGGTTTCGGTGATCACTTGGCCCTGGGCATTCTGGGGGAGAGGCAGGTCGCGAAGGGCGGGTGCGATCGCAGTTCCCACTGTCCATAACACCAAATCCACTGGCAGCGTATCCTCTTGATCCGCATAGACCAAGGTCATTTGCTCTGACCCTAAGGATTGCACCTGGGTGTTTAAGTCAATCCAAACCTGACGTTTTTCCAAGGCTTTATAGGCAGCTTCTCGGTTAAACTCCGGCGCAGTTTTCAAGATTTGGGCATTACATTCCACCAGACGCAATCGACCGCGATCACCCAAGCGATCAGCCAATTTACAGGCCAATTCCACACCACTAGGTCCCCCACCCACAACCGCTGCGCGAATTTTGGTCGTCTTCGAGGTCTCCAAAATTCGCAGCCTTTCCTCCAATCGATAGGCATCGGCTACGGTTCGAAAGGGCAGGGCATAGTCACTGGCTCCAGGAATTTGGGTTTGGGGAGTCTCGCCCCCCAAGGCCAACACCAAACGATCATAAGGCAGCAACTCCGCTGTCCTGAGAGTGATCTGTCGCTGTGGTAGATCAATCTGGTCTACGGCGCTTTGAATAAATCGAATGCCAGTATTGGCCAGCAATTCAGTATAGGGGGGGCAATTTCCCAAGCCTGCAACTCCCCTGTGACTAATTCATAGAGTAAGGGCGAAAACAAAAAATGATCATTTTGATCCACCAGCAAAATCTGCGGCTTTTCTGACTCAGGCCAAGGTAATTGGCTTAATCTGAGAGCCGTATAGAGTCCTCCAAAGCCCCCACCTAAAATACATACAGTTTGCTGAGTCATGCTTTACCCCTGAGCCCATGAGACAAGACGGCTTCCCTTTAAGGATACCAAGGGATTTTTAAGAAGGGGCAGAGGGCAAGCGCTAAACTGTTGAAGGGCCAAGCGCATAGCGTCTTGTACCAACTTTTTCGAGCATTCGTTAGAGTAACGGCAAGTCTTGACCCTTCTCTTCCCTTGGCTAAATAAAAGTTATGAGTAACACGCTCCTCTCTCCAGAACAGCTGCTGCAGCAACTGCAATGGCGCTATGCCACTAAACAATTTGACCCGAGCCAAAAAATTCCCGATCAAGTCTGGGATGCCCTAGAGCAGAGTTTGGTTTTAGCGCCCTCCTCCTTTGGCCTGCAACCTTGGAAGTTTTTTGTGGTGGTTAGTCCAGAAGTTCGGCAAAGCTTACTGCCCCATTCTTGGGGGCAAACTCAAGTTGTAGATGCCTCCCATTTGGTCGTTTTAGCCATCAAAAAGGATGTCAATGCTGCAGATGTAGATCGATTCATGGCCCGAACAGCAGAGGTGCGCCAAGTGGAGATAGCCTCCTTGGCGGGCTATGCCAATGTGATCAAAGGCTTTTTAGAGAACCCGAAGGATCCAGCCTTTGATGTCAATGATTGGGCGGCTCGGCAAGTCTATATTGCCCTCGGCCAGTTGATGACCAGTGCGGCCCTGCTCGGTATCGATACTTGTCCTATCGAGGGCTTTCTACCTGATCAATATGATCAAATCTTAGGATTAGCCGAGCAAGGTTATGGGGCCATTGTTGTTTGTGCCTTAGGCTATCGCCATCGGGAGGATAAATATGCTCTGCTTCCCAAGGTGCGTTTTAAGCCAACAGAGATGATTGGAGTGATCGAGTCATGACCCGCAAAAGGCTGCGCCAAGTCGGGCAATTTCTGTTGATTGTGGGGGTGGTTGCGATCGCAATCTGGTTCATCCAGCAGTATGGAATTGAACGAATCCGCAGTAATGTCAAACATATGGGGGTTTGGGCACCCCTCGGCATTTTTGGGGCTACGCTTCCTGAGCGTTGTAGTGCCTGCCTTACCCAGCACCGCTTGGTCTCTCCTAGCAGGCAGCTTACTCGATAACTTTTGGACCGCTCTGATTACCGTTGTCCTTGCCGATTTACTATCCTGTAGCCTTGGATTTTACCTCAGCAAGCGATTTGGACGATCACTGGTAGAGAAATTAGTGGGCAGCCGGTTTATGGGTAAAGTTGATCGACTCAGTCAGCAACATTTAGAGCGAAATTTCTTCCTATTAACCGGTTTCTTAATGACCGGACTATTTGATTTTGTCAGCTATGGCGCTGGATTAACCAGCACCAAATGGACCCAGTTTCTGCCAGCCTTAATGATTGGCATTTTGCTATCCAATACCCCCGTTGTCGCCATTGGTGCGGGCATGTTTGCCGAAGGCAGTAGCAAGTTACTGCTGGTCGCCGCCATTCTCGGGGTGTTCAGCCTCGCGATCATTACAGGCTGGTTGCAGCGCCGCAGCCAAACAGCCACCCATAGGGAATAACATTACCTTTCAGGTTAATCATCCTTGGGATAAGTTCTCTGCCCCCTCAATGACCTGCGCTGAGATAATTTGTCACCGGGCTTAATTTTGCCCAAGACCTCTTGGCCCTCCGTCACATAGCCAAACACTGCATAGCGACCATCTAACAAATTGGACCCTGCTGGGGTTAGCTCCGGTTCAAATAACAAAAAGAAAAACTGAGAGGATCCGCCATTGGGATTATCACCGGGTCGAGCCATCGCCATTGTGCCATAGGCAGAAAATGTCAACACAGGCTCTTCTAAATAGATGCCAGCCTCCTCTAGGGTCGTCTCATACAAAGGCTGAGAATCACCTTTGACCATGATTTCCAGCGGAATGGCTCGATATTCTCTAGTCTGAGGCTCAACAAAGCCAACATCGGGACCATCAGGATCCCCTGTTTGCACCACATAGGACTCTTCTGCTCGGGTAAAGGGCAGACCATCATAAAATTTACGTTGCACCAAATCCACAAAATTCCCTGCTGTCACGGGCGCAGTATAGCCATCCACAACAACGGTCATATCCCCTTTATTGGTCTGAATTGCGACCGTTGCCCGCCCCTTTAATTGTGGTAGTGCTTGATACTTCGCAGGCACTTCGAAGGGGAAACCCTGTACCATCGCCAGCTCAACCTGACCAATCAGATCCGCAATCGGCTTTCTAATTTCATTGAAGAGATCGATGTTTTTAGCGGCCACCGCCTCCTTCAAGCGCTCTAAACCCTCACCAATCTGATCCAGTTGGGCAATCGCTTGATCTTGCTGAGCATCAGGAATGGCCGATAGAATATCAGGCCGATGCTTAGATAAGATGTTTAAGGCCTTGCCTAACCCCTTATTAATCTCTGGCCAGCGCTTGCCTCGAATCTGAGGGCTGGTTCCCTCTACTGCATTTTGAATATCTCGAATATAGGGTTCATCAATTGGCAAGGCAAAGCGCAAAATACTGCTGCCATCCTTTACTGCATTTCCCGTTGGTAAGACAGCTAGTCTAGGGGTGATCAACGTTGGGGCAGACCAAGCTGGGCCACCCAAACCCCAAGATAAAACCAAGCTAACAAGCAGTATTGCTATTCGTTGGAGCCAAGATTGAAGACTACGCATAATGGTTAAGTTGCAACTGACAAAGCCAATTCGATTATCAAGCACAGCAGCACAAAAGAGAAATCCCTCGCCGCAAAACAAGGGAGATCTTTACCCAGTCAAGAGGGACAATTCAATTAAATTTCTCAGCCCTTGACCCCGGCCAAGACAACGGTGGGGTCAAGGGCCTAGGCTTGCCATTGGCATGGCAATCTCAGGTCGGGCTATGCTTCAGTCAATTGCCCACTGAGCATCGATTCTTCCAGAGGCTCTAGAGGCTCGGGAGACAACTCGGCTGTGACTAGCTCTGGCAGAATAACTCGGTCAACGGCGGGCAAAAACCCTAGCCATTGGCGAGACAATTCAGCAAATTGATGGGGGCAACCACTGACGCAAAACCGAGGAGGTTGGGCGGGTTGGCTGTTTTGTAATTGTAAGAGTCTCAATTCTTGGCGGGTGGCCTTCGTCATATGGACGGCAGGATCGACGAGTTCTACTCCCTCGGGCAATAGAGGCTCAATGATCGGGGCAAGATGTGGATAATGAGTGCAGCCATAAACGAGGGTATCGATGCCCTCTGCTAAGAGGGGTTGGATATGTTGACGTACCACTGCTAGTGTTTCAGGTTCGAGCAGCTTGTTGCTCTCAATCAAGGGCACAAACTCAGGACAGGCCCGTTGGAATACCTCGATCGTCGGATCAATTTCTTGAATCGCTTGGGCATAGCTGTTGCTAGCGACGGTAGCGGGAGTAGCAATCACACCAATTCGACGGCCCTGCTTCACTGCAGCCCTAGCACCAGGGAGAATGATGCCAATCACAGGAACATCGAATTCTAGGCGGACGTCATCTAGGGCTAGCGCTGAACTCGTATTGCAAGCCATGATCGCCATTTTGATAGGTTGCTGGGTCATCCAAGCAAGAATCTGGCGAGAGAAATGGAGAATTTCAGCTTGGGAGCGCACCCCATAGGGCACATGGGCGGTGTCACCAAAGTAGAGAAACGATTCATGGGGCAATTGTCGCCGTAACTCTTTGAGTACCGTTAAGCCCCCCACCCCGCTATCAAAGACACCAATTGGCAATGGTTGATATGAATACCCCTGTTTGTCTCGTGACAAGCCTGCTGATAGGGGCGGAAGATCAGAGCTAATCTGATTGGGCACGACGACCATAACTCCTGACAAACACACACTTGACTACGCATTATTGCTTAGAATCTGCAATTTTGCCTAGTAAATTCCTAGATTATTATGCGGATAGTTCTTTGATATTCTTTAGCTATATAAAAATATATGGTTTCTGGTGTAATCCTCAGGTGATCCAGGGCCAGACTTAAGGGTGATCTTGATCTCTGATCAATGCCCATGCTGGGCTACAGCCCCTGCGCTCAAGAAAGGCAGGGGCGATGAGTCTAAAGTGTCTGGCTTGATCACAGGTTTTGGCTAGATTTAAGCTATCTCTTAGGCATCACTGTTAGCCATGGCTAAGACTCGTTCTGCCAGCTTATCTGGCACCTCCTCTAGGTGATCATCTTGCCAGTGATAAAATCCCACTCCTTGGGTTAGCGATCGCAACTCAATAATCAAGCCTTGCATTTCAGCCATGGGCAAGTAGGTCGAGATCTGATCCCAACCCTCCCAACCTAGCTTGGCTTCGTAGCCCAAAACCTGACCGCGATGATGACTGATCAATCGCAGCACATTGGCAGTAAACTCCGTGGGTGTAGAGAGGGTAACGCGCTCAATCGGCTCTAGCAAAACGGGCTGACAGTTGGGCAACCCCGACTGCATCGCCATGCGAGCCGCCTGCTTAAAGGCTTGCTCTGAACTATCCACAGCATGGTAGGAGCCATCGGTTAACGTCACAGCAATATCCACCAACGGGAACCCCAAAATGCCCTGCTGCAAAAACTCGCGCACCCCCATTTCTACACCCGGAATGTATTGACGGGGCACCACGCCCCCGACAATGGTTTCCTTAAAACTAAAACCTTGGCCACGGGCTTGGGGCTGAATGTCTAAGCGCACATCCCCAAACTGGCCATGCCCCCCCGTTTGATGTTTATAGCGGCCATGGCTAGAGGTCGCCTTGCGGATACTTTCTTTATAGGGGATATGGGGAGTATGGGTCTTGAGGGACAAATGATATTTGCGCTCCAGGCGATCGATGGCCACCTGCAAATGGATATCTCCCTGACCCCAGAGCACCATTCATGGGTCGCCTCTCGATGTTCCCAATGGAAGCTGGGATCTTCTTCTAGGAGCTTTGCGATCGCCGTACTGATCTTCACTTCATCCTGACGATTGCGGGGGGTAATCGCCAAGGAATAAACCGGTTCTAAATTCTTCGCCCGAGGCAACTCAGGCTTAGCAGACCCATCGACCACCCCTAAGGTATCGCCCGTTTGCACAGCATCTAACCGGCTGAGGGCTACAATCGACCCGCCTCAGCCTGCCGTAGGCTCTGCTGCTGCTGCCCGAGCAATCGATAAATTCCCCCCACCCGCACTTGGTTGAGTACCATGCCATCGGTGAGGATGCCTTGCCAAACCCGCACCAGCGAGAGCTTACCCCCCTGGGCAGAAAAATAATTCTTGAGCACCTGAGCCACCAAAGGCTGTTCTGACCCAGACTGATCAATGCAACCCCTTAGAGTAGCCATCGCGCTCGCCTCGGGAGCTTCCCTTACCAAGGCCTCTAATAAGGGACGAACCCCGAAACCGGCCTCAGCAACACCCAGAAACACAGGCACAATCAAGTCTGCTTCTAATTCTGCTTTGAAATCCTGTACCAGCTCAGCTTGAGGGGGTTCAATATCCTCGAGCAGCTCCTCGAGCAGATGATCATCAAAATCGGCCAGGGTTTCCAGCATCTCAGTTCGGGCTGCCTTTTCCTGCGCTTGCAACGCTGGGGGTAAAGGGATCGGGTCAGCAGGCGCATCAGGATGGTAGTGAAAGGCGGCTTCGGAGACTAAATCAATAAACCCCTGCAGCGTCTCATTTTGACCAATGGGATATTGATGTAATACCAAGGGACGACTAGAGACCTGCTTGAGTGTAGCCAGTAGATCCCCAAAGGCAGCAGTGGCCCGATCCATTTTATTGATAAATACAAGATGAGGAATTTGCCAAGCATCTAGGGACTGGAACAAGGGGGCCAAAGTGAGCAGCCGAGCCGGGTCAGGTTCACAGACCACCACCGCTGCATCCACACCCACCAGAGCATTCAGCGTCTCTTGCAAAAATTCGACGGATCCTGGGCAATCTAAAAAGGTAAAAGAAAGGCCGCCATGGTTAACACTGGCAGCCGTTACTTCAGTACTCATTTGTCGGTCTCGGGCCTCGCCCGCAGCATCACCCACGGTATTGCCCTCTGAGACCGAGCCTTTGCGGGTCGTGGCCTTGGTAATATAGAGTAAATTCTCGAAAAGGGTTGTTTTTCCGCTAGAGTATGGACCCACTAACGCAATATTTCGAAAAATCGTCATAATTGCCTCGTTAATAGACTATGGCTTGATTTGATCCAAAGGCAGCATAATTAAATGAGCAAAACTTGAAACTCGATCGGTAAAATCTGAGTCTTGATACTGTAAAAGTTCCTTGTCAATTTCAGGACTCAAGGTCAATCAGGACTCAAGACTAGTCGCTGCCCCTCTCTCGATTGAAATCGAGTTCTGCGGTCTAGACGGTAAAACTGCCAGTTAATTTAAGGCAGGGTTAACAACCGTGAAGCATGATGACATTTTTGTAATCAGGAGAAATGAATGTTTAAGCAACCCATCCTCACCACAAGCCTGGCCTTAACCCTAGGCTTAAGCATCCCCTGCTTAGTCTCTGGAGGATGGGCGGTCCAGGCTCAATCTGTCGCCCAAACAAGTTCTCAGCCTAATAAGGATCGTCAGCTATTTGAGCTGTTTAAGCAGGGCAAAAAGTTCGTGGATGAGAGGAAGCTCGATGATGCGTTAATAACCTATCGAGAAGCAGCCCAGTTAGAGGCAAAAAATCCACGAATCTTCTCGGCTATTGGCTATATTCAGGCCCAAAGAGGAGACTATCCCAAATCCGTAGCGGCTTATCAACAGGCCATTGAGCTAGAAGCAAAAAATCCTAATTTTCACTATGCCCTTGGCTATAGCTTAGCCAATATGGGCGATAATTCTGGTGCCGCCGCTGCCTATCGTCAGGCGATTCAGTTGGATGCCAAAAAGCTGCTGGCTTACGAAGGCTTGGCCGTTGTCCTCAGTCGCGAGAAAAACTATAGCGAAGCCCTCGCCAATTTTAAAAAAGTGATTGAGATCAATCCTAAACATGGGGAAGCCTACAGTGCCATCGGTCTCATCTACTTGCAACAGAAACAGACTGACCCAGCTATCGAAAGCCTCAAAAAAGCAGCGGAATTGTCTCCTAAAAATGGTGAGATCCAAGCTAATTTAGCGATTGCCTATGCCGCCAAGGGAGATTCTGCCGCCAGTATTGCCGCCTTAGATAAAGCAGCGAAGATCAACCCCAATAACAGCAAGGTGCAGTTACGAATGGGGCAACTTCTCAGTAGCCGAGGTGCTGATGATTTGGCCCTGCTAGCCTATAAGAAAGCCTTAGCAATTGATAATAAACTTAGTGAAGCCTATGAAGGCATTGGTGATCTGCAAGTACGCCAAAACAATTCTCTGTCTGCAGTGGTCTCCTTTCGGCAAGCCACTAAGCTCAGTCCTCAAAACCCTAACCTCTATTTCAAGCTAGGTCAGGCCCTCGCGGCTCGCAGCCGCAAAGATGAAGCGATGATTGAACTTAAAACAGCCCGCGATCTCTACCAAAGACTCAATCAGCCCGAAGGTGTAAATCGGGTCAATGCGTTATTGAAAAAGCTCTGAGCTAGGCTACAGAAAGATGCCCCCAATCAGCAAGGCTGGATAGCGTTCTCTGGCCTTAGGGCAGGGTGAGTTGCTGCCGCAGTAATTAAAAATTGGCGAAAAATTCCCTCGGCTACCAAGAGTGTCGTGATCAGGGTTGCTAAGGCCAGCATAAACATGATCAAGATCTGATATGAAGCAGCATCAAGAGGGTTAACGCCACTGAGGAGCTGGCCTGTGATGATGCCGGGGAGTTGCACGAGGCCGACCACCATCATGGCATTGATGGTGGGAATCAAACCAGCACGGATTGCTGTGCGCCGATGGGTTGCGATCGCCTGTGCCGGAGTAGCCCCTAAACTCAAATGGGTTTCAATCTCTAGCCGATTAGCATGAAGGGCTTTGACTAACCGTTCGCCTGCGATCGCAGCCCCATTCATGGCATTGCCCATCACAATGCCCGCTAAGGGAATCAGATATTGAGGCTCATACCAGCGCTCGGGTTGCAAGATCAGCAGGGTGATGTAGCTGAGGATCAAGACTGTACTCACAAAAATAGACCCCCATAACCACTGGAACAAATGGGGAATCTTTTTGTCAATCCGATTGCGAGCTTCAATACTAGCAATTGTGAGCATTGAGATCACAATTGCTAAAATGGCCCAAGGATTTTGCCAAGCAAAGATAAAGGAGAGTAAATACCCCATCACCATCAACTGCAGCAGGGTCCGCCCCGTGGCTAAGGCCAAACTCCAGGTCAAATCTAACTGCTGCTGGATTGACAGACCAATTGCGATCGCCATTAGGCCTAAGGCCCAACCTAAATCGATCGGTTCTAGCTTGATTAAGGCCAAAATCATTGATTGATCCTCCTGCACAGTAGCCTAGACAACCTATCGAGCCTCAAAGTCCCAGCCACAAGTCTGAAAGTCCGATAGGGTGAAGGGGCATTGCCTATACTGGGTAAGTGCCAAAATCGACTCCTGATCTATTCTGCATTTTTAACATGGTTTCCATTGCCCGCAAAAATTTATTTCAAGATCTACCCCGCTTTATTGTTGCCCAAGCTGGCATCATGTTTGCGGTGGGCCTAGTCACCATCCAAGTTGGCTTACTCAATGGCTTTACGCGCTCCTCAACCCTCCTAATAGAAAACGCCGAAGCCGATATCTGGATTGCCTCTAAAGAACTACAGCATCTAGACCTCACCCTCCCCTTAAAATACAAAATCCTCACCCAAGCCAAAGCTGTTCAGGGTGTCGAACGGGCCGAAGCCTTGATTGCTCAATCGACGGTGTGGCGATATCAAACCGAGCAAATTGCCCCCATTCGGATTATCGGCTTTGATCCGAAAAGCCAACTTTTTCACCCTCACCCTATTCTGGAGGGAAATCTTGAACAGATTAATCAACCCTACAGTATTTTCATTGACAGTCTCGACCTCAAGCAATTAGACGTGCAAGGAGTGGGCAATCAATCTGAAATTGGCTCTTTTAAGGGGAAGGTGGTGGGCTTGACCAAGGGCATCCGCTCCATTGTCTCTAGTCCCTATGTCTTTACCTCCTTACCCAATGCAGTCGCTTACCTCAACTCCCCTATTGCTTCACCCCAAAAGAACCCACCGGTCCCAGCACCACTGACCGAGAACAACTTAATCACCTTTGTCTTGGTCAAAGCCAGGCCGGGCGAAGATATTCAAGGCTTAAAGGCACGGCTAGCCAAGGCGTTGCCCGATACTCGCATCTTGACCCAATCAGAGTTAACCGAACTTACCCAAAAACACTGGCAGCAAAGCACAGGTGTAGGCTACATTTTAGGCTTGGGTGCCGTTGTCGGTATTATTGTTGGCACAGTGGTTGTCGGCCAAATTCTCTATTCTTCCGTCACCGACCATCTCAAAGAATTTGGCACCATGAAGGCAATGGGATCCTCTGATTGGTTTATTTATCGGATCATCCTTGAGCAAGCGCTATGGATGGCTATCCTCGGATATCTGCCTGGCATGGGTTTATGCTTGAGCCTAGGGGCTTGGACCATGAATGTCCAAGCCATTCAAATTTTGATTAAGCCTCTCACTGCTGCGGGTGTCTTTTTGGTTACCGTTACCATGTGTAGCGGTGCCGCCGTATTTGCAATTCAAAAAGTGACCCGTCTAGACGCCGCCTTGGTGTTCAAATCTTAAGGAGTTATGCCAGAAGATCTAGTAAAGATGGGTAATCTGCCTAAGCATAGTCCTTTTGCTGCCTTGCTGCCCTCCTGAATAACCCCTAACCCATGACCTTGATCCACGAATCTCATTCTGATACTGCCGCCCCCCTGCGGGAAACGGCTATCCAGGCCCATGGCATAGAAATGGCATACCAAGTTGGCGATCACGCCTTTAAGGCACTCAAGGGCATTGATTTAGAGATTCAAACCGGAGATATTGAGCTGCTCATGGGGCCATCCGGCTCTGGCAAAACAACGTTGCTGTCCATCTTGGGCGGTATTTTAACCCCCACCGCCGGTGAGATTACCTTGCTAGGACAAAAGATTACAGGATTATCACGCCGAAGGCTCGCCAAATTTCGATTGCAAAATATTGGCTTTATTTTTCAAGGATTTAACTTGTTTCCAGCCCTGACCGCTGCCGAGAATATTGAAGCGACCCTCAATCTGAAGGGCATTCGCGGGCGGGCGGCCAAAAAAACAGCCCTCAAACTCCTCAAACAAGTGGATCTCGCTGACAAACGCCATAATTTACCCCGAGATTTATCGGGCGGACAAAAACAACGGGTGGCCATTGCCCGGGCTTTGGCTGGTAATCCTCGGCTCATTTTGGCCGACGAACCCACCGCTGCCCTTGACTCGCAAATTGGTCATACCATTATGGAGCTGCTGCGCCGACTGGCTCAAGAAGAAGGCTGCACAGTGCTGATGGTGACCCATGATCCGCGCATTCAAGATATTGCCGATCGCGTCGTCTATGTAGAGGATGGCTTAATCATTCCCCAGCAGCCCGCTAATTTTTCTGCCCCTAAGCCGGAAGTACAGTATCCATGACCAAAGGTCTGCGAGTTTTTGTGACGGGTGCCACGGGCTTTGTGGGCGCTAATTTAGTACGCCTGTTACTAGCTGAAGGCTATCAGGTGCGGGCCTTGGTTCGCTCGCAAGCCTGTCTGGATAATTTAGAGGGCCTAGAGGTGGAACGGGTGATCGGGCAACTCGGTGATCCGGCTTTGACAGGGCAGTTGCAGGGCTGTCAGGTTTTGTTTCATGTGGCGGCGCACTATAGCCTTTGGCAGCGCGATCGCAGTCAGCTCTACCAAAGTAATGTTTTAGGGACTCAGACCCTATTAGAATCAGCCCGGGCCGCAGGTATTGAGCGCATCGTCTATACCAGTTCTGTGGCAGCGATTGGTGTGCCTGGGGCAGGGGCCATTGCCAAGGAAACCTATCAAAGCCCCGTAGACCAACTCATTGGTGACTATAAAAAATCAAAATATTGGGCAGAGCAGGCCGCCCATCAAGCCGTGCAAGCAGGCCAGGATATTGTGATCGTCAACCCCAGTACCCCCATTGGTCCCTGGGATATCAAGCCGACGCCAACGGGCGATATCATTTTGCGATTTTTGCGTCGCCAAATGCCGGCTTATCTGAATACGGGTCTGAATTTAATCCATGTTCAAGATGTGGCTCGGGGGCATTTATTGGCCCTAGAGAAGGGCAAAACTGGAGAGCGCTATATTCTCGGTCATCAGAATATGACCCTCAAGCAGATGCTAGATCTGCTCGCCGAGCTGACAGGATTATCAGCACCCCAATTTCAAGTTCCAGCTTGGCTACCCCTAATAGCCGCTTGGGTTGATGAATATGTTTTGGCCGCACTGGGCAAACAGCCCTCTGTTCCCCTAGCCGGCGTGCAGATGGCGACCCAGCAGATGTTCTACGATGCATCCAAGGCTGTTACCGAGTTAGGGTTGCCCCAAACTCCCATCAAAATCGCCTTGCAAGAAGCGGTGGATTGGTTTGCTAGCCATGACTATTTACCGAATTAATCGGCGATCTGGCCAGCCTCCATCTCTATTTTGTCCCTTACCTGCACTGATCCCAGGCCCATAAAGAACCGAGAAATAAATAATAGAGGTCCATGCTTTGCGAAGGTCGGTTTCAGATTAATATGGTAGGAGCAGATCGCATCCTCAAAATATTAGGATTAAGCAACTGTCACCACTGTTTGTGGTATATATATTCAGCTCGATAAGGGCTGTAAGGCACATGGCTTCTTGATTGAGGCCCAATCTTGTGCCTAAACCGAGTGCGTTGTTTTAGAGAAATCAAAACCCATGAGTGAGTCAGAAATTTTTGAAAAAGTCAAAGCCATTGTGGCTGAACAACTGAGTGTTGATGCCAGCAAAGTAACTCCCGATGCGAGCTTTCAGAACGATCTTGATGCTGACTCGCTAGATGTCGTGGAAATGGTGATGGCCCTCGAGGAGTCCTTTGATATCGAAATTCCAGATGAAGCCGCTGAAGAAATTCTCACGGTTCAGGATGCAGTTAAGTTCATTGGCGGCGAAGGTGGCGGCTTAACATAGAGGCGGCGGTGTGATTCGCCCTGATTGATTGGCCCGCTGCCTATGTTCAGTCTCCATTCTTAAATGCTATTCGTCTTTCATATGTGGTCATCATGACTAACCTAGAGCGTAAGCGTGTTGTAATTACAGGGCTAGGAGCTATTACCCCCTTGGGAAATACCTTGGCTGAATATTGGGATGGGCTATTGGCCGGTCGCAGTGGCATTGGTCCGATTACTCGGTTTGATGCCTCTCAGCATGTCTGTCGCATTGCAGGGGAAGTCAAGGGCTTCGATCCAGAAGCATATATGGATCGCAAAGATGCTAAACGGATGGATCGCTTTGCCCAATTTGCTGTTGCCGCTAGCAAACAAGCGATCGCAGATGCTCAGTTTGTCATTGATGACCATAATGCAGGGGATGTCGGCATTATTATTGGCACTGGGATTGGCGGGCTCAAGGTTTTAGAAGATCAGCAGGAAATCTATCTCAATCGCGGTCCAGATCGCTGTAGCCCCTTCATGATTCCGATGATGATTGCCAATATGGCAGCGGGCCTAACCGCCATCCATCTAGGGGCTAAGGGGCCGAACTCCTGTTCAGTTACTGCCTGTGCCGCTGGCTCTAATGCCATTGGCGATGCCTTTCGGTTTGTGCAGCGCGGCTATGCTAAGGCCATGATTTGTGGTGGAACTGAAGCAGCAGTGACACCCCTATCTGTGGCTGGATTCGCCGCTGCACGGGCCTTGTCAACTCGCAACGATCAACCCCAGCAAGCCAGTCGCCCCTTTGATCGCGATCGCGATGGCTTTGTCCTCGGAGAAGGTGTTGGCATCCTACTCCTAGAGGAACTAGATCATGCTCTTGCCCGAGGAGCCAAAATTTATGCTGAAATGCTGGGTTATGGCCTCACCTGCGATGCTTTTCACATGACCTCTCCATCACCAGGGGGGGTAGGAGCGCGCGGGCCATGGAATTATGCCTCAAAGATGGCAACTTAACCCCCGATCAAGTCAGCTATATCAATGCCCATGGCACCAGTACCAACGCCAATGACATCACGGAAACCGCTGCCATTAAACATGCCATTGGCGATAATGCCTATCGCGTTGCGATCAGCTCTACCAAATCTATGACAGGCCACCTGCTGGGCGGATCAGGCGGGATCGAGGCGGTAGCGACAGCCATGGCCATTACTCATAATCAAGTCCCTCCGACCATCAACCTTGACAATCCTGATCAAGGCTGTGACTTAGACTATATTCCTCATCAGCATCGGTCAATGACCGTTAATGTCGCCCTTTCCAATTCCTTTGGCTTTGGGGGACATAACGTACCTTAGCCTTTAGTAAATATATAGATTGATCCTTGATTACCTGCGCCACCCGCTTTGATCACTAAGGCTTGATTTAAACAAGCCTTTTTTGATTTTCTGGGAACGCCTTTACCCTGTTTTAAGGCTAGGCTCTTGCTCTTGCCCATCCCCTTTGCAGTTCAGTAAACCTTACAGAAATAAAGACTATGGTTGTTGCCACCCAATCCCTAGACCAGCTTTGTATTAATTCCATCCGTTTCCTGGCCATTGATGCTGTGGAGAAAGCTAAATCTGGCCATCCCGGTTTGCCGATGGGAGCTGCACCAATGGCCTATGTGCTTTGGGATCGGATCCTCCGCTTTAATCCTAAAAATCCCTACTGGTTTAACCGAGATCGCTTTGTGCTCTCAGCGGGCCATGGTTGTATGCTCCAATATGCCTTGCTCCATCTGACGGGGTTTGACAGCGTTAGCCTCGATGAGCTGAAACAGTTTCGTCAATGGGGGTCCAAAACACCAGGACATCCCGAAAACTTCGAAACCCCCGGTGTTGAAGTCACGACAGGTCCCTTGGGTCAAGGCATTTGCAATGCCGTCGGTTTGGCCATGGCAGAGGCTCATTTAGCCGCTAAATTTAACAAGCCGGGGCATACCCTTGTCGATCATTACTCCTATGCCATTGTCGGTGACGGCTGCAATATGGAAGGGGTCTCAGGAGAAGCCTGTTCCTTGGCAGGGCATTTGGGCCTTGGCAAACTGATTGCTCTCTATGATGACAACCATATTTCCATTGATGGCTCTACGGATATTTCTTTTACAGAAGATGTCAGCAAACGCTTCGAAGCTTATGGCTGGCATGTTCAACATGTTGCCGATGGCAACTCTGATCTAGACAGCATTCAACAAGCCATTGAAGCTGCTAAGGCTGTCACCGATCGGCCCTCGATGATTAAGGTTACCACCACCATTGGCTATGGTTCACCCAACAAAGCCAATACTGCTGGTGTCCATGGTTCAGCCCTTGGCGAGGCAGAGATCAAAGCTACCCGCGACAATTTGGGATGGAATCATGACCCCTTTACGGTGCCGGAAGATGCCTTGGCCCACTTCCGTCAAGCCATTGAGCGAGGCGCTAAGGCTGAGGCAGAATGGCAAGAGACCCTTGCCGCCTATCGCAGCGCCTATCCTCAAGAAGCTGCTGAATTTGAACGGATGCTGCGGGGAGACCTGCCCTCAGGCTGGGACCAAGTCTTACCCTCCTATACACCCGCCGATAAGGGGCTTGCCACCCGTCAGCATTCTGAAATCACCTTGAATGCCTTGGCCGGTGCGCTGCCCGAAATGCTGGGGGGGTCGGCAGATCTCACCCATTCTAATCTGACGGAAATTAAGGGAGAGGGGAATTTTCAACGGGGAACCTATGGCAATCGCAACTTGCGGTTTGGGGTCCGCGAACATGGCATGGGGGCCATTTGCAATGGTATTGCCTTGCATCAGTCTGGTCTGATTCCTTACTGTGCAACTTTCTTGGTATTTGCTGATTATATGCGGGCAGCCATCCGACTATCGGCTCTATCGGAGGCAGGGGTCATCTATGTTATGACTCATGATTCGGTGGGGTTGGGAGAAGATGGCCCGACCCATCAGCCTGTAGAAACTATTGCCTCTCTGCGCGCAATTCCTAACTTGACGGTGATTCGGCCTGCGGATGGTAATGAAACCTCTGGGGCCTATAAGGTTCGATCGCAAACCACGCAAATTCCCAACTCTGATTGCCTTCAGCCGCCAAGCCTTGCCCAACTTAGAGGGCAGTAGCATCGATGTAGTGGCCAAGGGAGCCTATATCCTCTCCGATAGCTCTGGCAGTCCCGATTTGATCTTGATTGCCACCGGCAGCGAAGTCCATCTCTGCGTAGAAGCCGCTGAGCAACTCCGCGGCGAAGGTAAAAATATTCGGGTGGTGTCGATGCCCTCTTGGGAACTCTTTGAAGCCCAATCCCCTGCCTACAAAGAATCTGTGTTACCCAAAGCCGTCACTAAGCGACTCGCAGTCGAAGCCGCTGTCGACTTTGGTTGGCACCGATATATCGGCCTTGAGGGCAACTCCGTCAGCATTAACCGCTTTGGGGCCTCAGCACCCGGTAGCACCTGTCTAGAGCAGTTTGGTTTTACGGTCAAAAATGTGATTGCCAAGGCCAAGGATCTACTCAACTAAACCAAGGGCATCAGCCTGCTCAGTCTCATCCGATTCACCGGACTCAAAAAGCCTCACCTTTAGTCTTGCCCAAGACTAAAGGTGAGGCTTTTTGTTCAGAACGCTTTCCCCAATGGATCTGGCTGATTTAGACACCCCCGTGATCCGCCAGCCCATCATTGCCAGCCCGCCAGATGCGCCAGCAACAGGTCACTTTGTTGCACCTGGGGCATCGAAGAAATCACCGGAAATTGGAGCGCTTTGACCACCTGAACAGAACAAGGCGCATGATGGGTGACATAGCTACGAATACTGCCAGGGAAGGGTTCAGCTTGGTCAGGCTTACCTCCCATCAGAATTAAATCGGCATGCCAGGCTAGAGCTGTATTACAAATCACCTGAGCAGGATCACCCACCGTTAGCGTAAATTCTGCTTCTAGGCGTAAAGCCGTTGCCCGTTCTACGCAACCGAGTAACAACTCTAGGGGTTCTTGCTGAGCACAGAGCGACCCTTCAGATTTTAACAGCGTTACAGCATTTGCTCCCTTTACAAAGGTATAAGTGCAGAGGGCCGGTTCTTGTTGCTGGGCAGACTCACCTTTCTCAGACAAAACATGTAGGAGCTTCAGATGCGCACCTGTTTTTTGGGCAATAGCGATCGCCCGATCAAATACGAACTCACTCGCATTAGATCGATCCATCGCAACTAGAATTTTTGGTATACCATGATCTTTACCGATCTCTTCCTACGATGTTTGCTTAGCATCCCCTCACCCCCAGCATGGCAACACCTTGCTTAGGAGTCTGCCTCAACCAGAGTTAATTTAGGTATAGAACAAAAGCTTGAGAAACCTGTGAGGGAAAACTTGCCCAGCACCGACCGCCCCCAGAAAAGTCATTGAAATTTATGGGGAAATCATCATCCTTTGTGGCAAAGGCTTACAGCCGCTAGAAGTCCTTGCCTGACCCGCAGCATCTCCTCGGAATACTCAGCGACAGAGTAGGCTATGGGGGTAAGCGCCATTAATTTTTTGCATGGACGGCTGGCCTAGGCAAAGATCTGCCTATGAACTGATTCACCTTAATTCTTTGTCAGCAATACTGTCGTATTTAACGTCAGGGAAGGGCCGATGAAAATTCTGATTGTAGAAGATAATCAAGCCACAGCGGAAACCCTCGCCGCCTTGCTGACCCAACGCAACTATGCCGTGGATCGGGCCCCAGATGGTGAAGCTGCTGCTGAAATGGTAGCTGCCTTTGCCTATGACTTGCTGTTGTTAGATGTGATGTTACCGCAGCTAGATGGGATTACCCTCTGTCGCCGACTACGCCAGCAAGGGTATAAAATGCCAATTTTACTCCTCACTGGCAAAGATAGTGGACATGACAAAGCCCTTGGCCTGGATGCGGGGGCTGATGACTATGTTGTCAAACCCTTTGATATCGAAGAATTAGAAGCTCGCATTCGGGCCTTACTGCGAAGAGGTCAGTTTGATCGGGAGCCAATCTTGACCTGGGGTGGGGTTAGTCTTGATCCAGGCACCACCCAAACCTTTCATCACCAGCAGGAAATTTTTCTAACCCCTAAGGAATATGCTCTTCTAGAGCTGTTCATGCGTAACCCCCGCCATGTCTATAGTTGCGCCATGCTTCTTGAGCATTTATGGGCCTATGCCGAGATGCCAGGTGAAGAAGCTGTACGCACCCATATCAAAGGGCTGCGCCACAAACTCAAGGCAGCAGGTGTCGCTAGTAATTTCATTGAAACTGTCTATGGGATTGGCTATCGTTTAAGAGACGTAGCAGAGTTAGCGCCTCCCACTCCCCCTTTGCCCAATCAGTCTCGGGAGCCGGAGGTGCCGCAGTCCACCGCAGCGATGATTGCAGCGGTTTGGGATCGCCATCAGACGCGCATCAGTGGCCAGGTGGGTATTTTAGAGGACCTGGGTTTAACCTTAGCAGAACAAAGATCGATTAATGTTCAGCAGCAAGAACAAGCTGAGCAAGAGGCCCATACCCTAGCGGGGGCCTTAGGTCTGTTTGGCCTTAGCCAAGGAACGGTTTTGGCGCGACAAATTGAACAAATCCTAAAGGCTCCCAAACCTTTGACAGCGCAGCAAATTCAAAAATTACGGGCCGATATCAAGGCCCTCCGGCAAGTGATTGATCGCCCTCCGTCCTCTCTGCGAAAGGGCTGTGTAGATTCTTTGAGGGCTTCCCAGAATGGCACGGTTGTTTTAGAGGAGCCGTTACAACCAGTGCTGTCCCCACCCATACTTGATCGAGATCAAGATTATTCTCAGCGGCTAAAGGCCAGCGTTCTGATTTTAGGGAAGGATCGATCCTCTTGGGCCAATTGAGCAGATTACTCGATTCTTGGGGGGTTGAGGTAACCTTGCTGGAGGAACCGCAACAATTTTGGCCAATCTTAAGAGCTTGCTGTCCCGACCTATTGATGTTGGAGATGGATATACCCTATGGAGGGGGGATAGAGTTATGCCAACAACTACGGACCAATCAGTATTGGTGTGATTTGCCGATCATTGTCTTGACGGCTGATACCCAAGCGGTACAGGTTCAGCAACTCTTTGCCGCTGGTGCGAGTGATTTTGTCAGCAAACCGATTGTGGGGCCAGAGCTAAGGGCTCGTCTGCAAGGTTGTTTACAGCAGACCCAAGGCCAAGATTTCCTGACAAAGGTGATGGATCGCCATGCCTCGATGCCGATGCTCAAACAACGACTACAAGCGGCCCAAGCCCAGCAAACACCGTTCTATTTAGCTGTCTTGAGGATCAAGGGCTTGCGTCAGATCAATGCACAATATGGACTGGATGCCGGTGATGCAGTCTTGAGTTCTCTGGGGGGCAACTCCGACAGTGGGTTAATCAAGCAACCCTAGTCGCTCGTTGGCATGGTAATGAATTTGTGATCGGCTTCCCAGAAGCAGTCAGGCTAAAGATGATAGAGCAGCTACAAGATCTATGGACCCTCTGTACCAGCCTACAATTGGTGCCGGCCAGCCCCGGCCAAGAGATCTCTCTAGATCTGCGGATCGGCATTGCCCAGTTTCCCTCAGCTGGTGCAACTTTGTCTAGCCTCTATGCCAGTGCTGATCAAGCATTGCTAGAACAGCCGCCGGGAGTCATTGACCTGTCTTTTAAAACCACAATTGCTGAACAAGGAGGTAGTAAATGAGTACTCGTCATCCCTCCGTTGCAGGGCTATTCAAGGATCAGCCAGATTGGATCAACCATTTGTTACAAAGTTCACCGGCGATGGTGGTGCTTGTCGATGGGCAGGGATGCATTCGGGGGTTTAATCTTGCCAGCGAACAAGCGACGGGCTATACCCTGGCGGAAGTTGAGGGGCAGTTCTTCGGACAATTTCTGCTGGGTGAGGATCAAGTCACTTTTCCCCAGCAGTTGCAGGCTTGGCTGAGGGGTTACGCCCTGCAACCCTACCAGACCAACTGGTTAACCAAGGGCGGAGAAAAGAGAGTCCTTGCTTGGTCACCGACGCTGATTAAAAACAGAGATGAGGAACCCTTGATCATTGCCCAAGGGATTGATTTGAGCCATCAACACCAATTTGCTCTCGATTTACAGCAGCAAATTAAACATGAGCATCTGTTGAACGCCATTGCTGGTCGTATTCGCCAATCCTTGGATCTGCATACCATTCTGAGTACCACGGTGGATGAGGTTCGTCAGCTTTTGCAAGCTGATCGTGTGTTGATTTTGCGCTTTGTCGAGGGTTGGCAAGGAACGGTTTTGGTGGAATCGGTGAAGGCTGACCAATGGTCTTCGCTGCTGGGGACCAAGATTTATGATCCCTGTTTTCAGGCAATTTTTGGCGATGCTTCAGCGCCCATTGGCACTAGCATGATTGAGAATGTCCACACGGCCCAGATTACCCCCTGTCATCTAGAGCTATTAATTAAATTTGAGGTGCAAGCTAATTTAGTCGTTCCCATTTTGCAAAGGATCAGTTGTGGGGCTTGTTGATTGCCCATCACTGTCAATCACCCCGGCAGTGGGATGCTTTAGAGGTGAACCTTTTGCAACGTTTGGCGACCCAAGTTGCGATCGCAATTCAGCAATCGGAACTCTATCGCAGCCTGCAAACAGAACTGATTGAGCGAGAGCAAGTGGAAGTGGTCTTACAAGAGGCCAGAAACGACTTAGAGGAAAAAGTCATGGAGCGCACGAGAGAACTGCGATCCGTCAATCACCAATTATGGTCTGAATTACAAACCCGTCAAGAGATAGAAGCAGCCAGAGCTCAAGCCCAAGCTAACTTAGAAAAGCTAACCCAAGCCAACAAATTAATTTTAGACTCAATGGGTGAAGGCTTACTCCGCCTCGATTTACAGGCTTGCTTTACCTACGTCAATCCAGTCGCGGCTAATATACTGGACTATCCTGTGGAGGATTTGATTGGTCGTTCTGTGACCAACATTATGGTCCAAGAGCAGGACCAAACGGACTTCCAGGGACAAAACTCCACAACCAATACCGCCGCTTTATTTTTCACCTCCCTCACAGAGGGCGCTACCCATCGATTTATCACCGACTCCTTCCGTCGCCGTGATGGATCTACAGTGCCCGTGGAATATGTGAGTACCCCCATTCACGAAGAGGGAGAGATTGTCGGTGCTGTATTAACCTTCAAAGATATTAGCGATCGCCAAGTGATCGATCGAATGAAGGATGAGTTCATCTCCATCGTCAGCCATGAGCTGCGCACCCCCCTGACTTCCATTCATGGGTCACTGCGGATGTTAACCAGTGGCTTGCTCAGCGCTCAATCAGCCAAAAGTCAACGCTTACTTCAAATTGCCGAGGAAAGTACTGATCGCTTAATTCGGCTGATTAACGACATTTTGGATATGGAACGAATTGAGTCAAGTCAAGTCAAACTGATCAGACAATGTTGTGACATTGGTGATTTAATGCTGCGGGCCACCAACACCATGCAAGGGATGGCAGAGGAAAAGGGCATTTTTCTCTGCGTTACCCCTCTTCCCATGCATCTTTGGGTTGATCCCGATCGGATTCTGCAAACCCTAACGAACCTGCTGAGTAATGCAATTAAATTTTCTGAACCCGGCAGCAGAGTTTCCTTAACTGCCGTACCGGAAATGCAAGGTGATCGGGCGATCACCGCGATCAACAACGGTAAAAGCTCAGTCCCTGATTTCACTTCCGATGCCACCTATCAACAAGTTCGTCTCTTAGTCCAAGACCAAGGTCGTGGCATTCATCCTGACAAACTAGAAACAATTTTTGAGCGTTTTCAACAAGCCGACTCCTCCGATGCACGCAATCAAGATGGCACTGGATTGGGACTGTCTATTTGTAAGAGTATTGTCCGAAAACATGACGGCGAAATTGGCGTAATCAGCCAACCGGGGGAAGGCAGTACCTTCTACTTCACCTTGCCCCTCAAGGATATTCAATCTTGCCCCATAAGAGGAGTGGATCATGGCAGTCAAAACAATTCTGATTGTCGATAACGAGCAATATATTCAAGAAATTGTGCAAATTGCCTTAGAAACAGTGGGGGATTGGCAGGTCATCACCGCTAGTTCAGGCAGGGAAGGACTCCAGAAGGCGGAAATAGAACAACCCGATGCCATCCTTTTAGATGTGATGATGCCTGGTATGGATGGCACTGCAACCTTTCAGCAATTGCAGGCGAACCCCCTTACCCAAGGGATTCCTGTGCTGTTTCTCACGGCTAAGATCCAAGGGTCTGACCATGATCGATATAACGCTCTCGGGGTGGCCGCAACGATTCCTAAACCCTTCGATCCTCTCCAACTTCCCCAGCAAATTTCTCAAGCCTTGGGATGGAATTTCGCAGCTTGAGTTGCCTAGAATACTGCGGCCTTCAGACCTAAATTTTACCAGCGGTAATCATGCTCACAAGATCATCAAGTTTAGAGAGTAGCCTGCTAGATTAAACGCTCGGTTAGAGGAGTCAGGACGGGTTTTGGTGCATCCCTCAGGGATGTCCTACTCTAACAACAAGGGGAACCAAAGCAGCCTTTCCATAGGTGTTCACGGCCTGTAACTCCATCCTAAAATGGCTCAAGGATCAAGCTGATCATGACTGTCGAACCACAGATCCCACTGATTGAATTTCTGAAGCAAGATCTGGGTATTTCCCACGACTCAATCAAGGTTGCGCTCAACTCTTGTGATTACAATCCTGGCCCCCTGCCCCTGATTTTGTGGCAATATGGCCTCATTTCGCTAGAGCAACTCAACGATATTTTTGACTGGATAGAAACCTCCTCCATCTTGACTCCCTAAGCAGACAAGCAGTTTAGGCTACAGTGCTATAGTTCCAACCTAGGAAAAGCAAGAATTTGGCCAAGACTTCAACAAAGTCTGCGTCCTGTTCTGAAGGGGAATGAATTATGAATAACCCGTCTTTTCGACCCAACCATGGCCTGAGTCTGCAGATTAAACTCATAGTTCTGTGGGCCTGCTTCTTGTTGGGGATGTTGTTCCATACTCAATTGGCTCTGATGCCGCTTTTTCATGGCCTAACTGTTGCAGAATCCCATACTCATGAGTATCTGAGCTTGAATGCTATCTTTTGGCTGATGCTGATGGTGTTTACCCTACCCCTGCTGATGATGATCAGCCTTCTCTTTACCGAGGCTAGACCTTATCGAAGATTTCATTTCGGTTTGACCTTGATGTATAGCCTGATTAACTTTTTGCACTTGACGCTAGATGTCTGGGTGAAAGCACCCCATTATCAACTCTGCTTAATGGCCCTATTGTTTGCCCTTGGTCTGCTATTGAATAGGGTGTCGTACCTATGGATGAGAGGATCTATTTCCCCTCATCTGCACGTTAGCAGAGTGAAGGCCCTACAGTAGCTGTAGTAAAGGGTTGTTGGGGATTAAGAGCTTGGGAAGCTTGTGGGGAAAATCAGCCAGATGTCTGATGAGAAAAGCGTTCTAGCCAATGAATTGTTTCGATTGTTGTTCCTATTCGGAAAGAGCTCTGGACTCTTTTTTGCTGCCTCTGAGCCAGGGAAGGATTGAAATGGAAAAGTTTTTCGCTAATCTTGACGCTGAATTTTGTTAATTTCGCCACCATCAGAATATTATGTAAAGGAAGAAAGTAGTACAGTAATCGATTGAAAAGTTTATGACAACTTCCGCTCCAAGAGCAATGCTTGATGCTATGCCCGAAAATTTTATTGCACAGTTGGTTGCTTTACGGGATCACTACCAAGGGTTATTGGCTGAGCAAGAGCGCAATATCCTTTATCTCCAACAGACCGTTAACCATCTGAATGGATTGATGGAGAATCCTTTGTTTCCTGGCCCAGGCGAAAATATAGACGTCTTGAACGGATTCGGAACAACTGCAGACCTATTGCCATCTCTACCCTCAGCGCCTAAGGCAGCCTCGGAAACATCTCGAAAAGCAGGGAGCAAAAGTACTCGCAAGCATAAATCCACTCGAAAGCCTCCAGAAAAAGATCAGGGTCCTCGAGGAAAAGGACCAGAAACGGTTTTACCTCTTCTCCCGCAGTTTTCAGGTTTGAGCAAGATTAGTGCTGTTGCTGAGATTTTGTCAGCCCATGCGGGGCAAGTGCTTCATATTGACGAAATTATCCAATTACTGCTGGGTGATCTCAGTGAGGGAGATTTGAAGGCTGAGCGGGGCCGCATCAAAGATACGCTTTACCGTGGCACAACGGAAAAGCGCTGGATAAAATTCCAAGGCAAGCCTCAGAGCTATACCCTTGATGAAAGCTTGCTGGATAAAGCTAAGATCGTAAGCTCTGTGGACAAGAAAAAGCCAGCGGGCAAAAGGAAAGCCACAAAGCCCGCTCGCAAGTCTAAGCAAAATAAGCAGCAAAAGGGCAACCAAAGGGAATGGCGGCCTGAATACAGAGCCCTAAACTTAACTGCAGCCGTCACTCAAATCCTGAAGGCGCATCGCGGCAAGGTAATGACTGCCGAAGGCGTTGCCGAAGAGCTGTTTGAGGCTGAACATCAGTTTAGTCAGCAGGACTGGGCTGCCATTAAAAAGCAAATTGGCACCGTTTTGTCGAAGGGACTCTCTATGCAGCAATGGCAACGGTTAGCGAATCAGCGAGGAGCCTATATTCTGAAGTAAAGACAGGCCAAGGGTCACAAGGGGGGTAATACCCCTCTAAAGCCAGGCTGTCGCCCTTAGATCGGCGCGTTATACTCAAGACCAGCTCTGTCTAATTTCTTTCAAATCTGAATCAGGCTTGATCAGATTTGATTAGATTTGATTCGGATCTAAAAAGAGATGCTTCCTGAGATTAATGCGATTGGCCTCACCCTCAACAAACCAAGCCTCGTCTGCTGTGCGATCACTACAACGAGTGTTCAGCAGTCTGCGTTTTTACCCTTGGCTGGCTCTGGTTGCCTTGATCAGTGCCCTAAGCCTAACCGCGACCTATGCAGCAACGCCACAGCTGTTTCGGTGGGCCATTGATCGCGGCATTAATAAACAAAATTTGGATGTGGTGTTTTACAGTGCGGGATGGCTAGTGATCGCTGCGATCGCCCGTGGCTTATTCAACTTTGGCCAAAGCTTTGCTGCAGAGGCCTTGTCCCAGAATATTGCCTACGATCTGCGCAACAAAATTTTCCGAAAGATTCAAACCCTCAGCTTCAGCTATCACGATCAAGCCCAGACCTCCCAACTCCTCACTCGGGTCACCAGTGATATTGAGCAAATCCGTCTGTTCTTGGGAACCAACCTGATCCAAGTGGTCAGTGCAGGGCAACCCTGATTAGTATTGCCGTCATTTTACTGCTGATGAACTGGCAGTTAGCACTGATTACCCTTCTGGTTATCCCCATGTCTGGGGCCTTGTTGGCCCGGTTTCTTGGGCGCAATAGCCAGCTCTTTCGTCAGATTCAAGAGCAACTAGAGCAGCTCAACGGTGTCTTACAGGAGAATTTGCTGGGGGTGCGGGGTGGTGAGGGCCTTTGTCCAAGAGGAAAGGGAACTCCAACGCTATGCAGGTCGCAACGACAGCTTGGTGAGACTCAATGTTCAAACGATTCGCGCCATCCGCAATACCTTTCCTGTCATCTTTTTGCTGAGCAACTTGGTGTCGGTGGTGGTGGTTGGCTATGGTGGCGCAGCGGTGATCAAGGGGCAGTTTTCCGTTGGCGATCTGGTGGCCTTTAATGCTTATTTGTTGCTCATTTTGCAACCTGTCTTGTTAATTGGGTTTGCTGCCCCCGCCATTGCCCAAGCTGCTACCTCTGCGGCTCGTGTCTATGAGGTAGTCGATGCTGAAGTTGAAATTCGTGATCGGCCTGGGGCGATTACCTTTGAAAGTTGTGGGGGTAGAATCACCTTCGAATCGGTTTGTTTTCGCTATCCTGGCTCTACTCGGGAGGCCTTGCAGGGGATTTCCTTCGAGACTAAACCCAAGCAGTTAATTGCTGTGCTGGGAATGACTGGCTCCGGTAAAAGTACGATTATGAATTTGATTCCTCGGTTTTATGATGTCACTGCTGGAGCGGTACGGATTGACGGAAGAGATGTGCGAGAGTTTAGCCTGTCTAGTTTGCGATCGCACATTGGCACAGTCTTTCAAGAAAGCACTCTCTTCTCAGGTAGCCTCCGCTCTAATATTGCCTATGCCCAGCCCGAGGCCAGCCTTGAGCAAGTTATTGCAGTTGCCAAAACCGCCCAGATTCATGACTTTATCCTCAGCCTACCCGAGGGGTACGACAGCCCTGTTGGCGAGCGCGGCATTGGCCTATCTGGTGGGCAAAAGCAGCGGATCGCCATCGCGCGCACTTTATTGACGAACTATAGTATTTTGATTCTCGATGACAGCACTTCCGCCGTCGATGCCCAAACTGCCACAGATATTCAAGCTGCCCTAGATGCGCTCATGCGCCAGAGAACCTGTACCTCCTTTGTCGTTGCCCAACGGATCAGCACCGTTCAGACCGCCGACCTGATTTTGCTCATGGACCAAGGACGCTTAGTGGCCCAAGGCACCCATGCCAGCCTTATGGCATCTAGCCCCCTCTACGGAGCCATTTTAGAATCGCAAATTCAAGACCAGAAAAGACCCTCTCCGAAAAGACCATGAGCCACCTGGCAACCAAGGCCCCAACAGCCAACTCTTCAACCCTGAGGCGTTTTTTGCAGTATCTCAGGCCCTACCGCCAGGAGATTCCCAAGGCCCTAGCCTTAGTCACTCTTGGGGCCATTACCCAGTCCATTGGCCCCTTCTTAATTGGTTGGTCCATTGATCATTTGATTGTCCAGGGGAATGGGCAAGGTCTGGCACTAATGCTAGGCTTGCTCGTTTGCATCTATTTCTTAGGGCTTTGGGCAATCCGTGGCCAAGTTTTATGCACGGGCTTAATTATGCAGCGGCTGCTGGCTCAGTTGCGTCAAGATATCTTTGCCAAAATTCAGAGCTTACCCATGCACTTCTTTGATCGCAGCGAAGCTGGCGATCTAATGAGTCGCTTGCTTAATGATGTCAGTACCGTCAATCAAGCCTTTGGCCTTACCGTACCCCAAATGCTGGGTAACGCCCTCAGCCTACTGGGAATCGTGATCATTATGTTCTCGATTCATTTGAAATTGGCCTTACTCAGCAATCTCGTCATTCCCTTGATGATCTTAACGACGGACTTCTTTGCCCGGTGGGCGAGGGCCAGGTTTCGGATCACTCGTCAGACCATTGGTGAATTATCAGCCAAACTAGAAGAAGATCTCAGTAGCGTACGCGAAGCGCAAGCCTTCAATCGAGTCCCCCTGAATATCGCAGAATTTGAGGACCTCAACGCTGCTAACCGCAATGCCAATGTGCAAGCGGTGGCGGTCACTGCCGCCTTTTTGCCCTCTATTGACTTCCTCAATACCCTGGCCACTGCCAGCGTGATGGCTTATGGGGGCTACCTGGCGGTCACTGGCGCAGCCAGCGTTGGGGTTGTGACTTCTTTTTTGCTCTATGTTCAGCAGTTTTTTTCGCCCTGTGCAAATTCTCAGTCAGTTTTATACCCAGGCCCAGTCAGCCTTAGCGGGGTTAGAGCGAATTTTTCTGCTCCTCGATGAGCCCTCCCTGCTGAAGGATGCGCTAGAGGCACCAGAGATGCCCTCCCTCCAAGGCGAGGTGGTCTTTGAGCATGTCAGCTTTGGCTATACTCCAGAGAAAATAATCCTCCAAGACATTAATTTACGGGCTAAACCCGGTCAAATGATTGCCCTCGTAGGCCCTACCGGAGCCGGTAAAAGCACCATCATCAATCTGATCTTGCGGTTTTACGATGTGTCGGCAGGTGCCGTCAAAATTGATGGCAGAGATGTGCGAAGCGTCACCCAAGCCAGTTTGCGTCGTCAAATTGGGATTGTATTGCAAGACAATTTGCTCTTTGGGGGCACTGTTGCTGAGAATATTGCCTTTGGTGCTCCCCAGGCCAGCCATGCCCAGATCGAGGCGGCAGCTCAGGCCGCCAATATGCATGAGTTTATTACCTCACTCCCCCAAGGCTATAGCACTCAACTCGGTGAACGGGGTGCGCCCCTCAGCCAAGGACAGCGACAACTGATTAGTATTGCCCGTGCATTATTGATCAATCCCAAAATCCTGATTTTGGATGAAGCCACCAGCAATATTGATACTCGCACCGAAGCCTTGGTTCAAGATGCGATCGCAGGTCTTCTCCAAAGACGCACCAGCTTTGTCATTGCCCATCGTCTCAGTACCGTGACCACAGCGGATCAAGTTTTGGTCATCCAGGAAGGCAAAATTGCCGAAGCTGGCACCCATAGTAGCCTGATCGAGCAAGGAGGCATCTATGCTAATCTCTATGCCCTCCAGCTCGCCACATCCCAAAACTCGAAAGAGCAATAGTCGCAGCAGCATTAGCACTCAAATTATGAGTAAGCCCTTCTAGTTCCAGGCTATACTGAGGGTGAATTACAGCAATACCAGCCCTCTTTAAGGTTGGTTGGGCTCTTTAGGGTGACTAGCGCAACGGCAGCGCATCGGACTCTTAATCCGCTGGTTCTGGGTTCGAATCCCAGGTCACCCATCGCAGGATCCTCCAATACCCTGCAAAAATGTACCTTAAACTTTCTCTAGGAGAGCGCTTTATCGTTTTCTCCCACGGGTCCATGGTTTTGCCAATGATGCCCTTGAAGATCGAATATTTCTGGCCCCCTAGAGGTACTCAGTTCCTGCAAACATCTGTAAACACTGCTGTTTATGTTTCTGAATAGACTTCTTCACTCTCCTATGTCACAGAGGAGAGCGATCGCAATTATTCTCTGCCCCAGACTGAGCTAGGCAGCCAACCCGGGCTCAGCAAAAGGTTGAAGTCTTGGCAAGCCATGGGACAGGGACTGATACCCAAGACAGTTTCTGGGATGGGGGGTTGGGATGGGGGGTAGCGGTGTTCTTAGTCCTAGGGATTGATCTAGGCCTAGCGGTTAGCCCAGGAAAGGCAGCTCCTCTCAATCCTGCGATCAAGGTGGGTATTCAGCAACGGTTCGGCGCTCAGTCTACGGATAAGCTCAGCATTGAAGCATTGCCGGGGGATCAACTAACCTTGCAGTTTCATACTCAGGGCAAGTTGCAGAGTCTGCAAACTCAAAAGGTTGAGTTTGCTATTCTTGCTCAGCCCTTGCCAGCCCCTGTTTGGCAAGAACGAGTTGTGCTCGGTAATCATCGTAGTTTTGAAAGCGCTGAAACCCAGGCTCAGGAACTTACAAAGCAAGGAATTGCTGTAGAAATTGCGCAACCTGAGCAGTGGCAAGTTTGGGCGAAGGGTGAGCGCTACCCCAGCTCAGCGGATCGCCTCCTGTTGCTTGAGGGACTTAAACAACAAGGCCAGCAAAGGGCTTTTTTATCTCGACAGTTACAGAAGCAAAGGCCCCAATTGAGTTGGGTGGTGAAGGGCTATCGCTATAATCGCGACATTGTCAGCATTTCGAGTCAGAAGCAGCAATTTAAGCTCAACAATCAGCGTCATGCCGGCCGCTTGCGGTTTCAGCCCAATGCCTATGGTACCTATACCCTTGTGAATCAGGTGCCCATTGAAACCTATCTGCGCGGGGTCGTGCCTTACGAAATCGGCTTTGGGGCACCGGAGACTGCTGTGCAAGCCCAGGCGATTATTGCCCGTACTTATGCTCTCCGCAATTTGCGGCGATTTCAGATCGATAATTATGAACTCTGTGCCGATACTCAATGCCAGGTCTACAACGGCATCGACCAAGCCGATCCAAGGGTCGATCGAGCCATTAGTGCCACTGTGGGGTAGGTTTTGGTCTATCAGAATACGCTGGTGGATGCTCTCTATTCTTCGACAACGGGGGGAGTAACTGCGGCCTTTGAAGAGGTCTGGGAGGGAGAACCCCGTCCCTATTTGGTGACTAAGATTGACGCTGCTCCTAATGGAGTTTGGGACTTAAACATGAAGCCCCTAGACAATGAAGCCAATCTCCGCCGTTTTATCCAACTCAAGCAGGGCTTTAATGAATCCAGTTGGCCCACCTTCCGCTGGCAAAGAGAGGTCTCCTTGGCTGCTTTGAATCAACAACTGCGTGTCTACCTGCAAAAGAATCAACATCCCTTGGCTAAATTTAAGGCGATCCAAGCACTCAAGGTGGTTAAACGCTCCCTTGGGGGAAGGGTGCAAACCCTCGAAGTGACCACAGACTTGGGGGGGGTGACGCTGCACAAGGATGAGATTCTACGTGGCTTTGATGACCCCCAGAATTTGCTGTTTTATCTGGAGCCCAAGTATCAAGCCTCAACAAAACAGCCAGCTCCGAAGACCAAAATCTTGAAGGGCTACAGTTTTATTGGCGGTGGCTTTGGCCATGGCGTGGGTTTGAGCCAAACGGGTTCCTACCGTCTGAGTGAACTGGGCTGGTCTGCGACCAAAATTCTCAGTTTTTACTATCCAGGTACCCAGGTGCAACCCTTAACCCCTAGCATTGTCTACTGGCAGCAGCCTGTTGGCGTAACAGCCCCGCTTCCTTCTCTCTCAGGCTCACTACCCCCTGGCCAGAAGCCGAGCCAACGATTGCTGAGTGGCAGGTTGCCATTCTTGCGATCGCTAGAATGGGTCTTTGATTGGCTAGCCTTTTTGTAGCTCCGCAGGCTTAAACCTTGGTCACAGATTGAGTGGGAGATGGAGAAGCCGTTTCTAGGGTTAGACGTGTCGTCGTAGCATCGACAGAATTGATCTGCGATCGCAAACTCGTCAACACCGTCTTAATCACCACCGCTGTGGGCACTGCAATCACAATCCCAATTAACCCAGCCGTCTTGGCACCAATCAAAATTGAAATAAACACCCAAGCAGGATTAAGCCCTGTCATCGTCCCTAAAATTCTGGGGGCCACCAAGTTATCTAGCAATTGCTGAACCACCACTGCTGCGCCTAAGACCTTCAGGCCCAGCCAAATATTTTGCAAGGCCACCAGCCCTGTCACCATAATAATCCCCACACTTCCCCCCAAGGGAATCAGCGCCATCGTCCCGATGGTCAAACCAAAGAGCAACCCAAAGGGAACTTTGAGGATTAAAAATAAGGGCACCAAGACCGAGGCCATACAAATGCCAAAGAGCAACTGACCAATAAAATAATTTTGAAAACTCAAGCGCAGGGTAGAAGAAACAGGCTCTTGACTCTCCTTGGGCAACCAATTGATCAAGCTATCCCAGAGCTCGTCACCATGCTGCAGTAAGTAAAAGGTCAAAATTACCGTGACCAAAACATCAATGACAATATCCACGACACTGCTGACCGTCCCTAGGGCAATATTCAGCAAACTTTTTGTTAAGGTTTGCAGTTGCCCTTGCAGGCGGTCGAAGGCCTGGGCCGTGATCACATCCAAGTTGAGCGAGACCCCCTTCTCCTCTATTTGTTGGCTCAGCAGGATCAGCTGCCCTCGCCCCGATTCAAACCATTCTGGGAGGCGATTAACCAGTTGCTGAGCTTGATTGAAGGCGACGGGAAACAGGCTAATTCCTAATCCCAACAGGAGAGAGATGGTCAGTAACGCCACAATGATCGAGGCGGGCTCACGGTTTAACCCCCGACGCACACACCAACTCACGGGGTAGTTGAGTAGAAAGGCCAAGAGTGAAGCCACCACCACAATGGCAATCAAAACTCCAAAATAATTGGAAATTGAGGCTAAAGCCCAGAAATTTAGCACTAAAATAGGTGCGGCCAAGCCGACCATCAATAGGCGAGAGGGTATCGATAATTTACGCCACCAATGGAAGTAAGTTGATGTATCCACCCCTAGTCTCCTAACAACTTCAATGACATTTAATCAATACAGCCCCGGTCAGCCCGCTCCCCGCAAAGGGGTAGTGGGGATCTCGCAGCTAGCCTAATACAGAGCTAGCCAGCTCGATGTGAAATCGCTCACCCGGCTTAAGATCGGGCACTTGAGTCTTGCTCCCTTGTTCGGTAAGACGGTGGCGGAAAGATTCAACACTACCGGCGGAGCGGAGGATCTGATCGAGGAGGCCAGCATAATCTACCCCTCCCCCCACAGCAGTAGGCAAAATAAATTGTGGTTGTAATTGCTGGACAACCGCTAGGGCGCTATCATTCCCCTTGATAAAGGGACCCAAAATCGGCAAGTTCAGATCTATTACTGGCGCAATCACCACCTCAACATTGCCAATTTCGGAGGCGAGGGTAGGGGAGTGAAACCCATGGGGTTCGTAGTAAAGTCGGGTTTGAGCTGCCATATCTGTGAGCAGATAAGCATTCTCGATCAAGAAGGGGCCAATCGGCGCACCAGGAAGGGCTTGAATCTTGAGTTGATCAGCCACAGTGAAGGACTCTCCCGGACTCAGAACGGTGATATTGGCATAGTTCAAGCCCTGAACGACCTTAGCAGCATTTTCAGAGGCTACTACGGGCAGATCATGATCCAAGGTCTCTAGGGTCGGTGGATGGCATGATCGGGCAGACCTTGAGATAACAAGATTAAATCGATCTGCTCAGGAATAGCGGGTGGTTGCTGATGGGTGCCTTCAAAAAACCAAGTTTGATTGCCAAAAACCAAGCTGCCGACCAGCCATGGATCTAATAGAATTCGCTGACCAGCCATTTCGATCAGCCAACTGTTGGCACCTAGCCAGGTTACATACATTTGCGTCATGGGAGCAGAGGTCATCTTCCATGGTAAAGAATTCTGACCCATTGGAGCATCTTTAGTCCCTAGGATCCTGGTCCTGGTGACATAAGAAGGCTGCAAAAATGGATGTCTTGAAGTGAACTGACCTTTGGTAAGGAATGCTCCACTTTGCCTGATTGGGGCAAGATTTCAGCTCGCTAACCCAGTATCACGGGTGCATAGTGATTTTGATCACACCTATTCCCCCAAACTACGGCCAGACTGAATATCAGGACTTAGCTCTTTTCTAAGTCGTCATTGGGGAACACACATCACCCGACAGGTTTATTCAGCTTGTCGGGTTTTTTGTCCATCAATACAGAGCGGAGGGGTGAGGAAACTGAATTTGAAAGGCAGTACCTAGATCACGACTCAAGGTCAGAGTGCTGGCAGATAGATCAGGAAATGGTGTCTAGAGCTATCCTGGGCCGAACAGCTTATACTTCAGTCACTATGAGCGAGGCAAGTGAGCCATGACTGGACAGCAAACCTACCAAAACCGTACTGCAATTGTTCA
>JAAUUW010000130.1 GCA_012030735.1 Acaryochloridaceae cyanobacterium SU_2_1 | reverse complement strand
AACACTATTAATCTGGGCCCGTTTCAGGCAATTATAGGCCCTCACAGATAGATTTAACCCTTCAATAGGAATTTGATTGGTTTCATCTTCTTCCTCAGTTTCAATGTCTTCAATGACGTTAAAGGTGGCATCCTTAAGCGGATTAAACAAATCCACCAAAATGGTTGCTGCCTGACTGAGGGCCTCTTGGGGGGTTAAGTTACCGTTAGTCCATAGATCCAGAATCAGTCGATCCTTCTCCAGGGCATCTCCCACTCGAGCATCTTCAACCTGGTAATTAACCTTGCGTACAGGCATGTAGACTGCATCAATCTCTAAAAAATCTAGGGAAGCAGTTTCGCGAGCATTATCGACAGTGTGGTAGCCCTTACCCTGCTCAATCCGAAACTCCATCTCCAAGGTGGCATCAGCGGCAAGAGTCGCTACATATTGAGTGGGGTTAACAATTTCTACCTCAGCCGAGAGCTCAAAGTTATCTGAGGTAACAGTGGCTGGCCCTTGGACAAAGAGCCGACCAATTTGAGGTTCTAAGGTGTGACTCCTGAGAACAATTTTTTTTCATATTCAGAAGAATGTCAATGACATCTTCTCGGACCCCAGGAATAGTAGCAAACTCATGGTTAACCCCAGCAATTCTAACGGCGGTCACCGCAGTGCCTTGCAAATTTGACAACAAAACGCGTCGCAAAGCGTTACCAACCGTCGTCCCTTGGCCCCGGTCTAAGGGCTCTAGAATAAACCTGCTATACTGACTGAAATCTTCATCAACTGTTGTTTCGATACATTCAACCTGAAATTGCGCCACGAAAATCCCTCCCTTGTTGCTGTGGTCAAAAACGAATGGGTATTTAACCCACCGAGTATTTAACGCTCGTTCGCCTTTTATAGTTTTTCCTGCGATTTTGCAGTTTTTTCTTAGAATTTCCCTACTGACTATACCCTTGGAACTTAGTCGCAACCCTGATCTGGGCGAAGGCCTTGCCTTACCTTCTAGTTAGATTGCGATCAGCTTCGTTGGGGAAAAAGTAGGGGTAGATTAAACCCGACGGCGCTTAGGAGGGCGGCAGCCGTTATGAGGAATGGGGGTAACATCACGAATTAAGGTAATTTCTAGCCCAGATCCTTGCAAAGCTCGAATTGCTGTTTCTCGGCCAGCGCCTGGGCCACTTACCATTACCTCAATTTGACGCATGCCCATATCCATGGCTCGACGAGCTGCGCTTTCCGAAGCTGTCTGGGCAGCAAAGGGGGTTCCTTTTTTGGCTCCCTTAAAGCCACTGGACCCTGCGGAGGCCCAAGAAACCACATCACCATTAACATCACTAATCGTGACAATGGTGTTGTTAAACGTAGACTGAATATGGGCCACGCCACTAGGGACATGTCGCTTTTGCTTCCGAGAACCGGATCGCTTGGATGGTTTTTGCGGCATATTTGATTAAATATCTTTAGTGAATCAACTGCAATTGATTGTGATCAGGTTCAGAACTATTTCTTAGCAGGAGCTTTCTTTTTACCTGCGATAGCGGTTCGACGCCCACCCCGACGGGTTCGACTGTTGGTTCTGGTTCGCTGACCTCGCACAGGTAACCCAGCACGGTGTCGTCGACCCCGATAAGCGCCAATATCCATCAGGCGTTTAATATTCATGGTTTCCCAACGGCGGAGATCCCCTTCCACCTGATATCCAGCGATGGCGTTCCGCAAGGCTGAAACATCCGCATCACTGAGATCTTTGACGCGGGTGTCAGGATTGACCCCCGTTGCTGCCAAAATCTCATGGGATCTTGATAAACCAATTCCAAAGATGTAGGTTAGACCAATCTCAATTCGTTTGTCGCGAGGAAGGTCAACTCCGGCAATCCGTGCCACTCTTTTCTATCTCCCTAAGCTGTGTAATCAATGAATATTGTTGATGATGTGGCTCAAAAAATGATGGATGCCACTGCAAAATGGTAGAGAAATGGCAAAGCGCTAGCCTTGACGTTGTTTATGCTTAGGATTTGGACAAATCACCATGACACGACCCCGACGGCGAATAACACGGCATTTGTCACACATTTTCCGGACTGATGAACGAACTTTCATACTAGGCTTGAGGACTACAAAACTATTACCATATCACTTCTATCGTGTTCACTCAAGAAAAATATCAAAAATATATTGTCTTGAGGATGGCTAGTGAACACAAAAGGAAGCTAAATATTATGCTGTAAGCATCTCAGAAATTGCAAAATAGTTCTAGAGTGAATCTCTTGAAGTTTTGACTCTCCTCTGAGTTGGCCTAGATTTCTGTGTTTAGTCTGACATTAGCCCCCCTGCTCTTTATTGCCCCTTGCTCATGAATAGTGTTTTTTTAGAAAGGCTCCATAGCCCTGAATGTCCTGTGATTGTCTTCGACGGTGCCATGGGAACTTCCTTACAGCTCCAAGAGCTAAAAGCGGCTGATTTTGGTGGGCCAGAATATGAAGGCTGTAATGAGTATCTGGTGAAACTAATCCGCAGGCAGTGGCAACGGTTCATCGCAATTTCTTGAAGGCAGGAGCGGATGTCATCGAGACCGATACCTTTGGGGCGACTTCAGTTGTTTTAGCTGAATATGGTTTGGCTGATCATGCCTATGGCCTTAATAAAGCTGCCGCCGAACTAGCCAAGCAGGTTACCGCTGAGTTTTCTACCTTAGAGAAGCCACGATTTGTTGCCGGGTCTATGGGGCCAGGGACGAAATTGCCGACGATTGGTCATATTGACTTTGATACTCTGAGGGCTACTTACGAAGAACAAGCTGCAGGTCTCTACGACGGTGGGGTAGATCTGTTTTTGATCGAAACTTGCATGGATGTATTGCAAATTAAGGCTGCCCTTAATGGAATTGAGGCGGTCTTTTCCGCTAGGGGGGAGCGGCGCCCCCTAATGGTGTCGGTGACCATGGAACAGATGGGGACTATGCTGTCGGGATCAGATATTGCGGCAGCCCTAACGATTCTAGAACCCTTCCCCATTGATATTTTTGGTCTCAACTGTGCCACTGGACCCGATTTAATGAAGGAGCATATCAGACATCTAGCCGCGCATTCACCCTTTGTTGTGTCTTGTATTCCCAATGCTGGGTTGCCGGAGAATGTGGGGGGACAGGCCCATTATCGTCTGACGCCGATGGAGTTGCGGATGTCCCTGATGCATTTTATTGAAGATTTGGGGGTGCAGGTGATTGGCGGCTGTTGTGGTACTCGGCCTGAGCATATTCAACAGTTGGCTGAACTGGCCCAAGAGCTGAAGCCTAAGGTGAGGCAGATTGGGTCACGCCAAAGTTTGCCACCCTATGCGCCCTTGCCCCATACTCCGGCAGCAGCCTCGATCATGAGTACTCAGCCCTACGATCAGGAGAACTCTTTCTTGATTGTGGGAGAGCGTTTGAATGCCAGTGGCTCTAAGAAATGTCGTGAGACTCTAAATGCTGAGGATTGGGATGGGTTGGTGTCCCTAGCGCGATCGCAAGTCAAGGAGGCGCCCATATTCTCGATGTCAATGTGGACTATGTGGGTCGCGATGGCGAACGAGATATGCGGGAACTGGCCTCGCGGCTAGTGAATACTGTTTCTTTGCCCCTGATGTTGGACTCCACGGAATGGACCAAGATGGAAGCGGGGTTAAAGGTCGCTGGCGGCAAATGCATCCTCAACTCCACCAACTATGAGGATGGCGAAGAACGGTTCTTCAAGGTTTTAGAGTTGGCTAAAACCTATGGGGCTGCTGTGGTGGTGGGCACTATTGATGAAGAGGGCATGGCCCGCACCGCCGAGAAGAAGTTTGCCATCGCCAAACGAGCCTATCAAGACGCCATTGACTATGGCATTCCTGCCTATGAGATCTTTTTCGACCCCTTAGCTTTGCCGGTATCCACAGGCATTGAAGAAGATCGAAAAAACGCTAAAGCGACCATCGATGCCATTCAGCAGATTCGGAAGGAGCTGCCTGGTTGTCACATGATTTTAGGGGTGTCGAATGTCTCCTTTGGCCTCAATCCCGCTGCCCGAGTGACTCTCAACTCTGTGTTTCTCAATGAAGCGATGGCGGTGGGTATGGATGCAGCCATTGTCAGCGCCAGCAAGATTCTGCCCTTGGCCAAAATTGAGCCAGAGCATCAGCAAGTCTGCCTAGATTTGATCTACGACCGTCGTCGGTTTGAGGGTGAGGTTTGTTCTTATGATCCGCTGACCAAGCTGACCACCCTCTTTGAAGGGAAGACAACGAAACGCGATCGCAGTGTTGATTCCTCCCTCCCCGTAGAAGAGCGCCTCAAAAACCACATCATTGACGGGGAACGAATCGGCCTAGAAGAACAGCTAAATATAGCTCTCCAGAACTATGCCCCCCTAGAAATCATCAATACCTTCCTGTTAGATGGGATGAAAGTGGTAGGTGAACTCTTCGGGTCGGGGCAAATGCAATTGCCCTTTGTGTTGCAGTCAGCTCAAACCATGAAAGCTGCTGTCGCCTACCTGGAACCGATGATGGACAAAGAGGAAGCAGACGATAGTGGCAAAGGCACCGTTGTGATCGCCACCGTTAAAGGCGATGTCCATGACATTGGCAAAAACCTGGTGGATATCATTTTGTCTAACAATGGCTATCAGGTGATCAATTTAGGGATTAAACAGCCTGTGGACACCATCATTGCGGCTTATCGAGAACATCAGGCCGACTGCATTGCCATGAGTGGCCTGCTGGTGAAATCTACAGCCTTTATGAAGGACAATCTAGAGACTTTTAACCAAGAAGGGATTACAGTCCCCGTGATTCTAGGTGGAGCCGCTCTGACTCCTAAATTTGTCAATCAAGATTGCCAAAACACCTACAAGGGCAAGGTGATCTACGGCAAAGACGCCTTTGCGGACTTGCATTTTATGGACAAACTGATGCCCGCCAAAAGGGAAGGGCAATGGGATAACGTCAAAGGATTTTTGCAAGAGCAAGCTGAGGCCCCTGAGCAAGATTCTGTTCAGGGGTCTCAGCCCCAGCAAAACTCTAAAGACATTGCTCCTGAGCCAGGGCCTGTCGATACCCAGCGTTCAGAAGCAGTGGCGATAGATATTGACCGCCCCACTCCACCCTTCTGGGGAACCGTCATTCTCCAGCCAGAGGATCTGCCCTTTGATCAACTTTTCTGGCATTTGGATCTGCAAGCTTTGATTGCGGGTCAATGGCAATTCCGCAAACCCAAGGATCAATCCCGAGAAGACTATGATGCTTTCTTAGACGAGAAAGTCTATCCCATCCTAAAGACGTGGAAACAACGCATTGCTTCCGAGAAACTTTTGCATCCCCAGGCTATCTACGGTTACTTTCCCTGCCTAGCAGAGGAAAACTCCCTACACCTCTATGATCCGAAAGTGGCGGAGAATTTTATTGGGGCATTGCCTGAGCCAATCACCACCTTTACCTTCCCTCGCCAAAAGTCGATGCGGCGGTTATGTATTGCTGATTTCTTTTTACCCAAAGAACAAGGCATAGCCCAGAAACGGTTCGATGTTTTTCCGATGCAAGCCGTCACGGTCGGTGAGGTTGCCACGGAATTTGCCCAACAGCTATTTGCCGATGACCAGTATACAGACTATCTCTATTTCCATGGTCTAGCGGTACAGACTGCCGAGGCGGTGGCGGAATGGACCCATGCCCGCGTTCGCCGGGAATTAGGCTTTGTCGAGGGTGAACCCGACAATATTCGAGATATGTTGGCCCAGCGATATCAAGGATCTCGCTATAGTTTTGGCTACCCCGCCTGCCCGAATATGCAAGACCAGTACAAACAGCTTGAACTGCTACAAACAGACCGAATTAACTTGTATATGGATGAAAGCGAACAGCTTTATCCTGAGCAATCTACCACTGCAATCATGACCTATCATCCTGCGGCTAAATACTTTAGTGCCTAGGGAAAAATAGGCGTAAATCCTTACTATATAACCCAGCCAACCCTGCTAGACTATGGATTGGTTCGTTTGCTACTGAGAGGTATTTGTCGATGAAAGTAGGTCAGAAGGTTCGTGTCCGCGAAATGAGCGATCGTTTTTTGGTCAACAAGGATAAAGAAGGCGAGACAGGAACTGTTCGAGACTTCAAGATAACCGATGGTAGCGGCGTAGGTGCTGTGGTCGTTTTTAGTGACAACACAAGCAGTTGGTTTTTTGAAGATGAACTTGAGGCAGGAAGACGGTAACCCTGCATGGCATTTTTCTCACCTTTTAGGTAAGGGGGGCACGGGCCGAACAACAGTGGCGATCGCGGCTGCCCAAAAGCTTGCAGCTCAGGGACAGCGGGTGCTATTGGCCAGCCAAGATCCTGGACCTGGTTGTCCATACTATTAGCTGCTGAGGTGGGACCCGTACCCCAGGAAATCGCAGCCCATTTGCAAGTGGTGCAACTGAGTAGTGCCTTTTTGCTAGAGAAGGCTTGGCAGGATCTTAAGACCTTGGAAGCAGAATATGTTCGTACTCCTTTCTTTAAGACGGTATTTGGTCAGGAGTTGGGCATTTTACCTGGGATGGATAGTGCCCTAGCCCTCAACGCTCTACGGGAATACCAAGCCAGCGGTCACTATGATGTGATTATTTACGATGGATCGGGGGATCACGCAACACTGAGGATGGTCGGTAGCCCCGAAATTCTCAGTTGGTATGGCCGTCGGTTTCGGCAGGTGATTGTTGAGTCTGATTTGGGCAAAGCGATCTCACCCTTCGTTCAGCCTGTCTCTAGTACAGTCTTCAATGTCAGTGGGTCTGGAAATGATTTTGCTGAGCCACTGGCCCGAGCAGAGGCTCTCTTGGAGGGGGCTAAGCAGCGATCGCAGATCCTACTCAGGTAGTTGCTTACTTGGTGACCACGGCAGATGCGGTTGCGATCGCAACTGCCCGTTACCTCTGGGGAAGCGCCCAGCAAGTCGGACTCACCATTGGAGGGTTAATCCTCAATCCCCTCCAAGCCCATCCATCCACCGACCCCGAGCCACTGGCCGAATTCGCCCCCTTAGCCATTACCGAGATTCCCCTCCATGCTGGTGGAGCAAACTGGGAAGCAAGCGATTGGCAAGCCCTTGGAGCCACCCTTCCTGATTTTCGGCAAGCCAGCCAAGCCCCCCAACCCATGGAAATTAGCATCGCCACAGCACAAGTTCAGTTGTTTTTGCCTGGCTTTGATAAAACCGAGGTCAAACTCACCCAGTATGGCCCTGAAGTCACCATCGAGGCCGGAGACCAACGCCGCAACATCTTCTTACCCCCTGAACTGCGGGGTAAACCAGTCAAAACAGCCAAATTTCAGGGAGGCTATTTAACAATTCAGTTTTAACACTCGGTGTGGTGACTAGAAGTAGCGAGATGCTTGGATGGCTATACCCTCAGCCAAAACTGATGTGAGGGAGCCTTAGGTAAAGCTTTGGCCCAATAGCACTGGGTTATGAACTGTAATCTTCTTTTTGTGAATAGAGATTTTCTGTTGATCACGTAAATCGCCCAAGAGGCGAGTCACTGTCACCCGAGTCGAACCAATCGCCTCCGCGATGGCCTGATGAGACAGTTTCAAGTCCACCGTCACCCCCTCTGTGCTAGGAATACCAAAGTCGCGACAGAGAATCAACAAAAGACTCGAACTAGGCGAGATTCCATATCTCGATGTGCCAAGGTTTCAATCATCATTTCAGTCTGAATAATCCGAGAGGATAAACCTCGCAGCAGAACCATGGGTAGATCAGGATCGCTTTGCATCGCTTTTTCCACCTGCTCTATTGGCACTGACAACAGCTTTACTGTGGTAAAAGCAACCGCATGATAAAAACGATCAGATCGTTGTCCGGTTAGCAGAGACAGCACACCAAATACACTATTCTCTCGCAACAAGGCAACGGTAATTTCTTCGCCTGCCTCATAAACCCGCGATAGTTTAACAGCACCTGAGATTAAAAAATAAACTCGCTCGGCTGGGTCTCCAGGGAAGAAAATGGTTTTACCTCGCTCAAAGGTTTCTGAAACCGAAGGGAACACACCATTATTCATCTGCCGGAATATTGCAGCTAATGGAGTATTACCAGCAGAGCGATTTGATTCATTTGTGAGAGATGCTGTCATCACCATATCCAGATTTTGCCAGCTAATAGAGATATTTTGGACTTTAGATATCTCTAGAAGGGTAGATAGAGATATCTAAATGTGCTGATCAAGCCAATTTCTATTGTTAAATTCAAGACTAGAGTTATACTCCCAACGTCATCAACAAATCGTCAAAATCAGCACAATTTAAGTAACTTAATCGAATTACTCTCGGAGTTAATGTATCAATCGATACCATTTACTTTTAGGGTTCTCAATCACTTGCTCAAAGACCTTAATGAGCCAGTCCTCAAAAGAGCTAGCAATAAGCTGTTCTTGCCACTCTTCAAAGGAATAGTCAGGTTGGCTATAGCAAATTTCAAAATTATGGAACAAGGCAAGAGATTGCCTGTTATAGCTGGCAATACCTGCTGCACTCTATATTTTTGAAATCCGCTAGATAACAGACGCATAATCTTTGCATAGGGTTTTAGCCCCAGCGACGTCAAACAAGTCTCAGCTTTGATCAGAAGGCTTGTTTGTGCCCCCAAGGAGAGGTCTATGCAGTTTGTTATATCCTCCTAAATAGAGCAACCAAACGGACACAACTAACCAGTGAATGAATGTTCCAGGCCAAATCGAACCCGTTAGGATATAGGTGAGAGTGCAGGCTATGCCTAGCAAGGCCGCTAAGCTCAAGAAGCTAGAGTTTAAAAAAGTGGGGTACCCTGCCTTAAAAAAAGTGCGCGCTTGATGGGATGGTAAATCAAGAATAATGACAGGCTGAATGTAGCCCAGAGAAATAAGGTTAGCCCCGCAACGCCTTCTTGAGGATGGGGAATCAACAGGCATCGAAACAGGAGTTCTTCGATCCAAGCGGGCATGATTAAACTGCCACCCCAAACCTTGAGGATCATGATTGTTGGTATTTGCGGTAATTGAGGGGGCGATAGGAACCGTTGCCGAAAGCCGAGGGCTAGAGCAAAGACTCCATAGAGGATTAAAATGCCTCCCGAGATCAACCAGCCCAAGAGGCTGGGTAAGGTGGTGCAACCCTCAATGAAGCGAGAAAAGCAGAAAGAAACCAGAGGCCATTGACCCAAGAGGGCGGTGGGGGCTAAGGGGGCAATAGTCTGGATCCCAGCCTCCGACTTG
>JAAUUW010000129.1 GCA_012030735.1 Acaryochloridaceae cyanobacterium SU_2_1 | reverse complement strand
ATTCGGCAATGAAGGTCCGAGCGAGCGGGCTGAGAAGATCCTGGAGCGAGCCTGACGAATGTGACACCTTTAGCACAACAACTGCACCCGGCAAACAACGCCCGATGTACAACTATCCCTTTGATTTGCTTCAAGTCCAACTCACTGATGCGGATGGCAAGCGAGTCTTTAAGCCTCAATGGCTGATCGGTTTTTATCGAGTTATTGGCCAGATTGGTACCCCAGCTAATACGTCCCAACCTCGGGGAAAGGCTTCAGGGTGGCAAGTAGGTCATAGGGTAGACCCTCGTCCCAGGCGATCAGTGGTCAAAGGAACCCGAGCTAGACCCAAACAGATTGAACAAGCTGCTGAGTTGCCTACTCATTTGCCCAGATATTGCTAATCTTGACTCCTGTTGATGCAGGGGACAGATCATACTGTCTCTCTTTTTTCCCAAAGTCCAATCCCTAAGATTAGGCTGACTATTGGAGCAAGTGCCGAGCCAAGATATTAGAACTTCTTGCTGCCGAAATCTTTTCCCAATAGAGATTTCAGCTATTGTAGAGATTTCAATAAACATGGGCCTGAAGTGCTAGTCATAGCAGCTTTTAAGCCTTGCCAGAGTTAATTTTTCAGTCAATCGGAGCGACAGGATTTGAACCTGCGACCCCCACTACCCCAAAGTGGTGCGCTACCAAGCTGCGCTACGCCCCGTTTTGCCCTACAAGCCTAGCATAAAACTCTTCTCAAAAAACTTCCAGAGTTTGTAAGGCTTGCAGAATTTCTGAAGTGCTAGGTGCATCCCAAACACCTTCGCTGCGGCGGCCAGTCAGTAACATCAAGCGCAAACCATAGGCATCGGGGACCCCCTCAATCTGCATAGAGATCAATTCACTTCTAGCCTCACAGACCAAACGCTCTTCCGCCATCAACTCTTGGCGGAGAGACTGCATTGATGCTGCTAATTCCTGAAATAATCGGCGAAAATCATTGAATTCAGCAGCCGTCAACTCAAAAGCCCAGTGATTATTTCCCACTAACCCTTGAAAAGAGATGGTCTCACTCTGCCAGCCCAAGCGCCAGCCTGTTCCTTCTTTTAGATGCTGGACCATAGTGGGTCACTAAAATTGTAATTTTTGCGTTTCGCCCTTGGGTGGCTCATTCTCTTCGCCCTTGGGGGATTGGAAAATGGTGGGTTGATTAGGGATGGGCGATCGCAACAGCTCCGCGCCCCCTTTCACTGGCAAGGGAGACAGTTGGGGACGAGTGGGTAGAGAAGGCAGGGGTTGCTCACTCCTCTGGTTTGATGGGGCCGAAGGCTGAGGCATCAGAGAAGGCTTGGCTTCTACAGTGGGAGTCAATTGGCTAGCATAGAGATCACTTAAGGCTTGGACTAAGCCAGACCGCTGTTGACGGGTCAACTGCCGGATAGCTTGCAAATCCCCTTGAATCGGATTTTTCGTCAGGAAGGTCCGACTGGGATAGGTGTCTGGCAAGACGGTTTCATTCATCCCTAAATAATCAGCCAGGGTAATCTTCCAGTCAAAGCGGTAGAGGGGAGACCGACTTTTGATCATCGTATGGTAATGAATTAAGCGACTCACCAAGGTGCTATCCGTGGCAGGCTTTTGAGACTTGGCACGCAGGTAGGTATTCTCTAGCGGCAGATCGGGTAATTTTCGATACACCTGCTCAGCAACTGCCTTCGGATCGGCAACCTGAGCTTGGGCCGATCTGAGCATCCCATCTCCAGCTAGGATGCCAACTCCAAGGAACACTAGGGTAATGGCAAGAACAACCCGCTTCCCATTGCGATGGACCTTCACTCGCCAATAATCTCCGGCTGGGTTAACTCATCAGACATTTCCAAAATAGCTTGCATCACCGCTTTAATACCGCCATCATCAAAGTCCTCAAGATTTTCGCGACGACGTCGCTTTTTAGCGCGATTAGCAACCTGCACAGTAATGCGATAACGATTAGAAGAGGCATTAATCAGCTCTTCGGCTCGACGCATAATTTGGGTTGTGTCAATCGCCATTCGCTTAGACATAGGGTAATCCTGATCGCAATTTCTTCCCTAGTGTAACAACAAGCTCCTCCCACCGACCAAGGACGCCAAGATCAGCACCTTGTCTGCTATTCTGTCTGAGATTGGTCAGTTCGCCGACCAGATATACGAGGTTTTTGGTCAAAATCTCTGCGCAGACTTCGTTTGCACAGAGTTGCCCTAAGGGTGACCTCACCCATCCTTCCCAGCCTTGGCCTAGCCTATGACCCTCATGGACTGTAGCAGGATCAATCAATCCTACGACCTCCTAACATTGCATTGATTTTTTTATCTCAATTGGACTAAAACAATGACTGCCCATCCCGCCCTAAACGAGTACCATCGTCTCCAGACCACACAACTGGATGTTCCGCCTCGTCTATTGTTGGGTCCTGGCCCCTCTAATGCCCATCCTCGGGTATTGCAAGCCCTGAGTATGCGTCAAATAGGGCATCTAGATCCTTGCTTCATTGGCCTAATGAATGAAGTCCAGAGTTTGCTGCGCTATGCCTGGCAAACAGACAATACCATGACCATTCCAGTCAGTGCGACGGGCAGTGCAGCCATGGAAGCAACCTTAGCCAATACCGTCGAACCTAGAGACATTGTACTGGTCGGGGTCAATGGTTATTTTGGGCATCGACTCATGATATGGCTGGTCGTTACGGTGCCGATATCCGACAGATTAACAAGCCTTGGGGGCAGGTGTTTTCCCTCGATGAATTACGAGCCGGTTTAGCTGAGCATCGACCACAGATATTGGCTTTAGTTCATGCCGAAACCTCTACCGGAGCTTGCCAGCCCCTAGAGGGTGTGGGAGAGTTATGCCGCGAGTTTAATTGTCTACTTCTGGCTGATACGGTGACTAGTTTAGGGGGTTTACCTCTGTTTCTGGATGATTGGGGGATAGATATGGCCTACAGTGGTAGCCAAAAATGCCTGAGTTGTCCACCGGGCATTAGTCCCTTAACCTTAGGGCCGCGCGCTATTGCTAAGCTGAATCAACGTCAAACCAAAGTGCCCAACTGGTATTTAGATTTATCGATGGTGGGTAAATATTGGGGGCAAGAGCGCACCTATCACCATACAGCCCCTATTAGTATGATCTATGCTCTACGAGAAGCACTGCGCTTAATTGCTGAGGAAGGATTGGCAGAACGATGGTCACGGCATCAGGCCAATGCAGAGCGACTCTGGGAAGGGTTGGCTAGCCTCGGCCTCAAATGTCATGTGGAAGAACCCTATCGACTCCCCTCCTTGATTACTGTTTGCATTCCAGAGGGTGTGGATGGCAAGGCGGTGACCCAAAAGCTCTTAACCGATTACAACATTGAAGTGGGGAACGGTCTGGGTGAATTAGCCGGTCAGGTATGGCGCATTGGTCTGATGGGCTTCAATAGTCGGCCTGAAAATGTTTTGATGGTATTAGATGCTTTCAAGGAAACAATCGGGTAGATCCCTAAGATTTTTGGCTAGTCTAAGGCCGGATCACAACGAATTTCGAGCATGAAGCCATCGGGATCGTAAAAATAAATGCCGCGACCCGTGGGTCGGGTAACGGGTCCCTTGGCGATCGCAACCCCATGGGCTTGCAAGCAAGCAACAGCCTTGTCAAACTCTTGGGTAGCAATATCAAAGGCCAGATGATTAACCCGCGTAAATTCTTGATGAGGATCAGGATCAGGAGGAGATAACTCCGGTTCCCAAAACAGATCTAAGACGAGGCCATCGGCAGTGACAAAGTTACTCACTTGGCCAGCCGCCACCAATGAAACCAACGTGGCAGGCACTTGATCGCCTGTCAGCTCCTGTAGGCCTAAAATTTCGCCGTAAAAATAGCGCGATACTTGTAAATCCTTAACATTCAATGCCAAGTGGTGCACTCGACTTAGAGTTCCCATAGCCAGGGGTACAGCGTGATCAAGGTCAGGAGTTGGATGATCAGGTAGCGGAGAAACCATAAGATATTACTTTGATGGCAGGCAGTTCAATTCTAAAGGGTATAGCCTTTGAAAGCTGTCAATTCGCCCATATCTAGCTCCCTTACCTACACTTCAATATGCCCCCTAGCTTAATTACCACTGCCGGATGGTTACCGGCCATCATCATTCCCGCGGCAACGCTGATCCAACTGGTCTCTATTTTTAGAAATCGTTCCACACAGGGTGTGAGCTGGTTAACCTGGTTGCTCTTTGGGATTGCCAATATTGGGTTGTATGTCTATACCGAAAATACTCAGCCATCCAGTCCCTCGTGGGATTACTCGGATCAGCCCTGCTAGACTTTGCGATCGCCACCTTAGCCCTTTACCGTTACGGCGGCATCCAAGCAGAAGACCCCCTACTCAAAGAGTAAGAGGTCTTCTGCAATTATGTCTTCACCTTAGAGCAATCAACACTCTGCGGCTAGGTTAAGCCCATTAATACAGCGGCGCTGTTGCACCGATGACAAAGGCCACATAGGTTAAGCAATATCCAGCTGCGAAATGGAACAAGCCAACAAAACGAGCTTGCACAATAGACAGCGCAACAGGCTTATCTTTCCATTGAACGAGATTCGCTAAAGGTGTACGCTGATGCGCCCAAACTAGGGTTTCAATCAGCTCTTGCCAATAACCTCTCCAAGAAATCAGGAACAAGAACCCTAAGGCCCAGACAAAGTGACCAAAGAGGAAGATCCAAGCCCAAGGTGACAAACTATTAACCCCATAGGGTGAATAGCCATTAATCAACTGAGCAGAATAGCCCCAGAAATAGTCCCTGAGCCAGCCCATAATGTAAGTAGAATTCTCATTAAACTGAGCGACATTGCCAGTCCAAACCCCCAGCTGCTTCCAGTTAAAGTAGAAGGTTACCCAACCAATCGTGTTGAGCATCCAAAAAGCAGCCAAGTAGATGGAATCCCAAGCCGAGATGTCACAAGTGCCACCCCTACCAGGGCCATCACAAGGGAAACTATAGCCAAAGTCTTTCTTGTCAGGCATCAATTTAGAACCACGGGCATCTAAACAGCCCTTGACACAAATCAACACGGTGACATGAAGACTAAAGGCGATCGCATGGTGAACCAAAAAGTCACCAGGACCAATATTCAGAAACGGCGTGCTGGCAGGATTATTGACGGTATCTAGCCAACCAGGCAACCACACATCTCCATAATTGGGCCATGCCGTGGAAGCAATGCTACTGGGATCAGATAAAAGACCCTGAAAGCCCAAGAGCAATTTTCCATGTAACGATTGAACCCACTCCGCAAAGATTGGCTCAGGCAGAATTTGTTTCTCAGGGGTACCAAAAGCGACAACCACATCGTTATGGACATAGAGATCAAGAGTGTGGAAACCCAAGAACATCGATACCCAAGCTAAGTGAGAAATAATCGCTTCCTTATGCTCTAGCAATCTAGACAAAGCATTACCCTTATTGCGCTCAGGATCGTAGTCCCGCACAAAGAAAATACCACCATGAGCATAGGCTCCTAGTGCGATAATCCCACCAATATATTGGTGATGAGTATATAAGGCAGCCTGAGTCGCATAATCTTGCGAGATAAAGGCATAGGAAGGCAAGGAATACATATGCTGAGCAACAACCTCAGTAATGACCCCTAAAGCAGCCAAATGGAAGGCTAGCTGAAAGTGAAGTGACTCATTATAGGTATCATATAGACCCTCAAGAGTAGCCCCATACCAAGGATCCCGATGGGCATCCATGATTTCTTTCATGCTATGACCAATGCCGAACTGAGTTCGGTACATATGGCCAGCCACAATATAAAGGACAGCAATCGCTAAGTGATGGTGAGCAATATCAGTCAACCACAAGGACTCAGTCTGAGGATGGAAACCACCCATGAAAGTGAGAATTGCAGTTCCAGCGCCCTCGCTGGTGCCAAAAATATGACCCGCAGTGTCAGGAGACTGAGCATAAACCGACCATCGACCCGTAAAGAACGGTGCTAAACCCGCCGGGTGAGGCATCGTGGATAAGAAATTATCCCAACCCACATGCTGTCCACGGGCTTCGGGAATCGCAACGTGGATCAAGTGGCCCGTCCAGCCCAAAGAGCTAGCTCCAAACAGAACTGCCAATGGTGGTTCATTTGAGATTCAGCATCTCTAAACCAAGACAAGCTGGGGCGAAACTTAGGTTGTAAATGTAGCCAGCCTGCAAAAAGCATTACGGCTGCTACCACCATCAGAAAAACCGAACCAATATAAAGATCACCATTGGTTCGCATGCCGATCGTGTACCACCAATGATAGACACCGGAGTAACAAAGATCGACGGGGCCTGACGCACCGGCTTGTGTGAATGCTTCAATAGCAGGTTGACCCAGATGAGGATCCCAAATCGCATGGGCGATGGGACGAGTGGTCAGTGGATCCTGAATCCACTGCTCAAAGTTGCCTTGCCAAGCAACGTGGAAAAGTAATCCGGCAGTCCACAAAAAGATAATAGACAGATGACCGAAATGAGTTGCAAAGATCTTCTGATAAAGACCTTCCTCTGTCATACCATCATGGGTTTCAAAGTCATGAACTGTTGCAATTCCGTACCAAATCCGACGAGTAGTCGGATCCTGGGCAAGGTCTTGGCTAAAACTAGGAAATTTAGTTGCCATAAGTGTTAGAGTCCTCCCCGCCTATCCTACTACAAGAATTCGAGCTAGATAGAATGCCCACGATGTGACAATCCCACCTAAGAGGTAATGAGCAAGCCCAACCGCACGACCTTGAGTAATGCTCATGGCACGAGGCTGGATAGCTGGGGCAATTTTCAACTTTCTATGAGCCCAAACGATGGACTCAATTAGCTCTTGCCAATAGCCGCGGCCACTGAACAAGAACATTAAGCTAAAGGCCCAAATAAAGTGAGCACCTAGGAACAAAATGCCGTAGGCAGAAAGCGCCGTTCCATAGTTGTTAATCACTTGCAATGATTGCGCCCATAAAAAGTCCCGCAACCAACCATTGATGGTGATCGAAGACTGAGCCCAGTTGCCCGCTGTGATGTAAGAGATTGCACCATCAGCACCTTCTTTACCCCAGACATCCGATTGCATCTTCCAAAAGAAATGGAAGTTAACAATCGAAATGCAGTTGTACATCCAGAACAGACCTAGAAAAACATGGTCCCAACCAGAAGTCTGGCAAGTACCACCCCGACCAGGGCCATCACAGGGAAATCTAAAGCCCAAACTAGCCTTATCTGGAATCAGACGAGAACTACGAGCGTATAAGACACCCTTGAGGAGGATGAGCACGGTAACGTGAATTTGAAAAGCATGAATATGGTGGATCATGAAATCGGCTGTTCCCAAAGGAATATGGGCCATAGCCACTTTGCCACCGACAAATAGAGGGTCGCTACCCCAAGCCAAACTGGTTGGTCCACCAGCAAGGGGAGCACGAATGGTACCCGCAACATTGGCTTGCAGATTCTGTACCCATTGAGCAAAGATAGGCTGCAATTGAATGGCGGTATCCGAAAACATGTCTTGAGGACGTCCCAAGGAACGCATCTCATCGTTATGGATATAAAGGTCAAAGGAATGAAATCCTAAGAACATGCAGACCCAATTCAGATGAGAAATAATGGCATCTCGGTGACGGAGCATACGATCCAAAACATTATTTTGGTTCATCTCCGGATCATAGTCGCGAACCATGAAGATAGCAGCATGGGCTGCACCACCAACAATATAAAAGCCACCTAGCCACATGTGATGAACAAACAGATTAAGCTGTGTCGCATAGTCTGTCGCCAAATAAGGGTAAGGCGGCATCGCGTACATATGGTGTGCGCAGATGATGCTAAAAGATCCCCAACAAGACAAGTTGATTGCCAATTGAGCATGCCAAGAATTGGTGAGCACATTTCATAAAGACCCTTATGGCTTCGCCAGTGAAGGGACCCTTATGGGCTTCCATGATTTCTTTCATGCTATGACCAATACCCCAATAGGTTCGGTACATATGGCCAGCAATGATATACATCACAGCGAGAGCCAAATGGTGATGAGCAATATCAGTCATCCACAAACCACCCGTGGTTGGATCAAGTCCACCATTGAAGGTAAGGAAATCAGAATAAGCTCCCCAATTGAGGGTAAAGAACGGGGCAAGGCCTTGAGAAAAACTGGGATATAGTTCAGCCATGAACGCTTTATCTAAAAGATATTCATGGGGAATTGGAATATCCTGAGGGGCAACCCCTGAATCCAAAAGCTTATTGATGGGCAAAGACACATGGATAAGATGCCCTGTCCAAGCTAGGTTGCCACAGCCAAGCAAAACGATCAAATGACCGCCCATGGTTGCTTCGGCGTTTTGAAACCACTCCAATTTAGGAGCTTTTTTATGATAGTGGAAGTAACCGGCATACATCGTCACAGCCGCCGCTACTAGAGCACCGATTGCTGTTGAATAAAGCTCAATAGGAGCTGTCATGCCGGCTCCCCGTAAAATATGGAAGAGGCCGGAGGTAATTTGGATGCCGTGGAATCCATTACCCATATCTGCATTTAAGATGTCTTGGCCGACAATGGGCCAAACTACGTGGGCACTGGGCTTATTCCCTAAGGGGTCAGCGAGCCAAGCGTAGTAATTGGAAAAACGAGCGGCATGGAAGACCATTCCGCTGATCCAGATGAAAATCAAAGATAAGTGACCAAAATGAGCACTGAATATCTTCCGAGATATTTCTTCAAGATCGTTAGTCTGTGTATCAAAGTCATGAGCAAGAGCATGCAGGTTCCAAATCCAAGTTGTGGTTTGGGGGCCTTTTGCCAGAGAGCGATCGAAGTGACCTGGTGTACCAGCTACTTCTAGAGAAGCGGGTGTTGGGTTTACATCGACTGCAACTCTGGGTTTTGTGTCTTGCCCTGCTGGGCTAGGTGTCATTGAGACTCTCCTCTCTTTGGACAAGCAAGGAACGAGGACGCTCCTCCCTGAATAGCACTGTTATGCCTAGAGAATGGCGCTGCTGAATGCAAAAAACACATATAAATCAGCAAAACGCATGATGCTAAAGACTGAAGCCAGCCTTTGTATGAATAAAAACACCATCTATAGGTTTACGTTTCGCTAGCAACAGACAAATCTCTTCATCTTTAGAACCTGACTTGGAGAGCTGTCGTAGCAGTAAAGGGCTATTTGGTATGAAGTTCTCAACTGTGAATTATAGAAGCCTGACAGGACTTTTTCTTGGAATTAAC
>JAAUUW010000128.1 GCA_012030735.1 Acaryochloridaceae cyanobacterium SU_2_1 | reverse complement strand
GGCCACTTCTGGTTCATGGGTAACCATCACCAACTGTCATGCCGCTAGTGTTCAGTTTTGAGAAGATGGCTAGAATCTCATGGGTTGTTTTAGTATCCAAGGCTCCGGTAGGCTCGTCGGCCAATAGCAGCACTGGGTTATTGACAATGGCGCGTGCGATCGCAACCCGCTGTTGCTGACCTCCTGATAATTGAGTGGGCCGATTATGCATCCGATCTGCTAGACCCACCCGTGCTAAGGCCGCAGTGCCCCGCAGTTGTCGCTCCTTAATGGGGACATTGGCATAGACCATCGGTAGCATCACATTTTCAAGGGCGCTGATTTGGCTTAACAGATGAAACTGCTGAAAAACAAAGCCAATTTTACGGTTGCGAATCAGGGCTAACTCAGTATCACTTAACTGGGCAACATCCACCCCATCTAAGCAATATTGACCGGTGCTGGGTCGATCTAAGCAGCCGATCATATTCATCATGGTGGATTTACCCGAACCCGAGGCACCCATGATCGCACAATATTCCCCAGCCGCGACCCTTAAGTCCACCCCATCTAAGGCGCGAACCTCGGTTTCGCCCCTGCCATAAATTTTTGAGATTTGCTGCAGAACAATAATGTTGCTCTGGCCATCGATCGTTGCGGGGGGAATTGACTCTTCTGGATTTTTTTTGCTGTTTGAGGGATGTCATGGGCAAGTTCTCGCTTCCATCAAGCCGTTCTTAAGGCCACAATCGGGTCTAGCTGAGCTGCACGACGAGCGGGCACCACCCCAAAAAAGAGGCCAATCCCACCAGAAACACTCACCGCTAAAACCACTGCTGGAACTGAGACGCTGGTCTCGAGGGGGGTGAACCAACCCACCAGCAGAGTGCCGCCCACCCCCACACAGGTGCCAATCATGCCCCCTACGGCAGAGAGGATAATCGCCTCAATCATAAATTGCCCTAAAATATCGCCTTGAGAAGCGCCAATGGCTTTGCGCAGGCCAATTTCCTGAATGCGCTCGGTTACTGAAACCAACATGATATTCATGATGCCGATGCCCCCCACCAGGAGGGAAATACTTGCGATCGCAGCCAACATCACTGTCAAGGCCCCCGTCACCCGACCAATAATCTCTAAGGCTTGCTTCTGGGTCCGAATCGTAAAATCATCTTCATCAATAATTTTGTGACGCAGACGCAGCAGATTACGAATCTGGTATTCTGCGGCGGGGATACTGGCCTCATCCTTAGCGGAGATCGAAATAAAGGTCAATTCGATGCCAAAGGGAGAGGTGGATCCCACCACCCGATTTGCCATGGTCGAAAGGGGGACAAAGATTACATCATCCTGGCTACTTCCTAGAAAGGCCCCCTTTTCCTCCATAACTCCGATCACTTCAAAACTCAAATTTTTGATGCGGATCGTTTGACCGACCGGATCAGTGCTTCCCATTAGGCGTTCAGCCATATCCGATCCCAAAACGGCCACCAAATTACCCCGCTGAATATCTAGGGGACTCAGGAATCGACCCCTCTCCACATCATGGTTACGGACGACTCCATAGTTGGCGGTGGTACCCACGACCAAGGCATTGGTATTGTTGTTACCAAAAATAGTCGTCAGTTGACCCTGGACTTGCGGCACGACGCCGCTAATGGTCGGCACTTCCTGGGCAATTGCCTCAGCATCGCCCAAGACCAAAGTTTTGGGGAGGGTTGTGGTCCGCTGTCGGCCCCGATCACTACCTGGCACAATAAATAAGATATTTGGTCCTAAGGACTCAAATTGACTGGATGCATATTTTTGGGCACCTTGCCCTACAGCAATCATGGCAATCACCGAAGCATTACCAATAATCATGCCCAGCATGGTCAAGCTACTACGCAACCGATTGGCCAGCAAAGTTGCCGACGCCATTTTGACACTTTCAACCACATCCACAGGCTTTTATTCCTTTACGTCTTTGGGGTTCTGGCCCTCTGGAAATTTGATAAACACTCGCTGACCCGCTTCGACTCCCTCTAGCACCTGTGTTTGGTTGCCGATGGAACTACCAATGGTAATGGGTTTAAACTCGGGTTTGTTTTGCAGATCAGGGACATAAACGCCCTGCTGGCCTTTCTCTGTGGCAATGGCTACTGTCGGCAAAACCAAGCTTTCTCGCAGGGTATTCCCTAAGAACATCAAATCTGCATTCATCCCCGAGCGCAGTTGGCCTTGACCCGTCGTAATGGCAACCTTGACTTGAAAGGAGGTCACATTCTGGGCCAAAATCGCCTCCGGAGCCACCAAGCGGACCTTGCCTTGAAACACATCCTTAGGGTAAGCATCCACCTTGATTTCCACGGCTTGGCCTGGCCGAATTTGACCAATGTCAATTTCTGGAACATTGGCCAAAACTTCTAGCTCTTGGGCTAAGGCCACAATGGAAGTAGAGGTGCCGGAAGAGGAGGTAGAGGCAGTTGTGGTAGGGGTAACAAAGGCCCCCTCCGTTGCATATTTTTGGGTGATAATCCCAGCAAAGGGTGCCCGAATCAGGGTATCTGTAATTTGAGTGAGGATCACCTTCTGGCGGCCTTGGGCTTCGACAAGGGCTGCCTTCGCCTGCTCAATCACTTCCGGACGACTCCCCTGCTTCGATAAATTGTAAGCTTGTTGGGCTGTAGCAACCTCTGCCTGGGCGCTGAGCGTCTCTGCTGGCTGAGATCCGCTGAGGAGAATATTTAAGCGTTGCTGCGCTTCTTGTAAGCCTGCTTGAGCGGTATTAGCTTCTGCTTGGGCTTCATCACGGCGATCGCGAGTTTCAGCTCCTGCCCGATACAACTTCTCAAACCGGTCCAAACGAATCAATGCTAGCTGCAGTCGAGTTTGAGCAGATGCAATTTGACTCTTGACCTGGTTAATGGTCTCGCGTTGATTTCCTGCCGCCTTTTGGGCCAAATTTGCTCTGGATTGGATCACCCGGATACGAGCTTGCTCAACTTCTTCGGGGCGGTTACCCGCTTTCAGCTCAGCCAAACGAGCTTCAGCCTGGGCAATAGAGGCATTGGCTTGTAATAGCTGGCCCTCAAGGTCACGGGTATCCATCTGGGCAATGACTTGTCCTCTTTGAACGCGATCGCCCTGCTCGACCAATAATTTAGAAACAATGCCACCGATAGTGGGACTCAAATTCACACTTTTATAGGGAGTAATCGTGCCACTAGCCGTGATTTTGAGGGTAATATCCTTAGACTCAACTTTAATGGTCAGATCATCTATATTGGGCTTACTGTTAGATCGACTGACCCAGGCATAGCTCCCTATAGCAATCAGGAATACCCCGGCACTGAGTGCACCCACCACCCAAAGCTTTGTTCTTTTGACTTTTCCCACTAAGGGAAGTTCGATAAACACAACTGGCTTCGTAATACTTTGTAACTTACTCCTTATTGTAGTCAGATTTACTGCCAATCAACCGTTCTCAACCGCGAGGTTACCTCTCTGAGCCTTAAGTTGACCCATCCTAAACCCCAAAAACAGATCCTAAACCCTGCCCTTGGGGTCATGGGTTCTGGCGTTTAGACATAGCCCTAAGATGCCCAAGCAGTCAGAAGCTGACAGCCTGGCCCCATCGGGATGGGAGTATGTCAAAATGACTATGAGTCTGACGTAGATTTAGACAATTAGGAATTATGACTGTAAAAAAAGGAAGCTTCGTTCGCATCGTTCAAGAAAAATTTGCCGGTAGCTTGGAAGCAAAGGCGAGCGATGCTCGCTTACCACCCTATGTGTTTGAAGGCACCGGTGAAGTCTTGGAAATCAAGGGAGATTACGCCCAAATTAAATTTCGAGTGCCCACCCCAACGGTTTGGCTACGGGTTGATCAACTAGAAGCCGGAGTCTAAACCCATCTATACGCTTGGACATCAATGCGTCGAGCCGAGCTGCTGACTGATTCAAAAAGGATCAGGAATCTTGAACCGCTGGAGAAAATAGATCCATTACCTTGATGGCTTATGGCCCCAACGGTAGGTAAGCTATAGGATAATTCACACTTCTCCAGCCAAAATCAGGGGTATAACCCGATGAAAACACCCTATGCCTTAGCCCCCCTTCTCCTAGGCGTTGCTGCAATCGTCGCCACCCCTTTTCAAGTCGCCCAAGCCCTAAGCGCCACAGAAGTCAGCGCCATTGCAGAAGGAATTACCGTGCGCATAGAGGGCCAAGCATCAGGGTCGGGGGTGATTATCAAACGGCAAGGCAATGTTTATACCGTCCTCACCGCAGCCCATGTCGTCGCTACAGCCGATGAATATGATCTCTTTACACCAGATGACCAGAAATATCCTTTGACTTATAGCAAAGTGCAGAAATTCTCAGGGGTTGATTTAGCCCTAGTGGAGTTCACCAGTGCTAAAACTTACAAAACTGCTGAACTCGGAGACTCGGCTAGCGTTAAATCTGGCACATTGATCTATGTCTCGGGCTTTCCGATGCCTACAGTCGCGATTACGACATCTATTTGGAATTTCTCCGAAGGGAAAGTTACAGCCAATGCCAAACGAGCCTTAGCGGATGGCTATGCCTTGGTCTATAGCAACGACACTTTGCCAGGGATGAGCGGCGGGGCTGTGCTGGATAGCCAAGGCAAACTGATTGGCATCCATGGTCGTGCCGATGCCCAGCAACAAGAACAGCGCACAGAGACGGTCTATGTAAAACAGGGTTTAATCTGGGTATCCCCATCAACACTTTTGTCAGTTTGGCAGGCAAGGTTAATCCGAATTTAGGGTTGGTGGGCAAGGCGGCTGAGCCAGTCAATTCTGCCCTGACTGCGGATGATTGGTTATTGCAGGCATTGAATAAGGCCCAGAAGCAAGACTATCGTGGTGCCCTAGCAGATTACACCAAAGCCATTGCCCTCAAGCCTGAGGATGCAGAGGCCTACTACAACCGAGGGTATACCTACTATTACTTAAAACAGTACGAACAAGCGATCGCAGATTACACCAAAGCCATTGCCCTCAATCCTGAGGATGCAGAAGCCTACTACAACCGAGGGTTTGCTTATGCCTAACAGAGAAATATCCCCCAAGCCAAACAGGATTTACAAACCGCAGCTCAGTTATTTCAACAACAAAATAGACCCGCAGACTATCAAAAGGCAATCACCCTATTACAGCAACTATAAAATCCATTTAGAATAGGTAGCCTGAGCAATCCCACCCCCCTGCATGACCCGCACCCACCACGACCTGCACGACCTGTTCGCCACACAACATCTCGAAACTGTGGGTCAAGTCACCAGCAGTTGCAAAATTTTCAGTGAAACCCATGACGTCGATATCCTATTTGTTCCCCATGCAAAAGTCCAGGAAAACCTGACAGCCTTGGGCATACTGGGTCAAGCAGTCATTAAGCTGCGGTCACAAAAACCTTTGGTCAATTGTGTCCTGTCATAATCTATGTTGTTACCTGCAAATCACACATTACAAATGCCAGACTAAAGGCATCCTTAGTTCGTTTCCAATCCCTTTCCTTTTTACCCTGAGGTTAAACAGATGGCCTTGATGCCCACCACTGCCCCTCAAGCGTCCCGCGTCGCGATTATCGGGGCTGGCAATGTGGGTAGTACTCTAGGACAGCGTATTCTTGAAAAGAATATTGCGGATGTGATTCTGCTAGATATCGAAGCTGGACGACCTCAGGGCTTGGCCTTGGACTTAATGGAAGCCCGAGGCGTTGAGGATCACGATCGGACCATTATGGGCACTGCTGACTATGCAGACACCCATGGAGCAGATGTGATTGTGATTACGGCCGGATTGTCTCGCAAGCCGGGCATGAGCCGAGATGATTTGCTGAAGGTGAATGCTCAGATCATCACCGAGGTTACCCGCAAAGCGATTGCCCAATCTCCCCAGGCTGTTTTGATCGTGGTCACCAATCCTCTCGATGTGATGACCTATCTGGCTTGGCAAGCCAGTGGCTTACCCCCTGAGCGAGTGGTTGGCATGGCAGGTGTGTTAGATGCTGCCCGTTTCGAAACCTTTATTGCCTTAGAACTCAAGGTTTCCATCGCTAATGTCAATGCCATGGTTTTGGGGGGGCATGGAGATTTAATGGTGCCTCTACCGCGTTATTCCACTGTCAGTGGAATTCCGATTACTGAGCTGATGGATGCACAGACTATTGAGCGTCTCATTGAGCGAACCCGCAATGGTGGGGCCGAGATCGTCTCCCTGATGCAAGCGGGGAGTGCTTACTTTGCGCCTGCCTCTTCTGCCTGTTTGATGGTGGAGTCAATCCTATTTAACCGTTCCCGCATTCTGCCTGCGGCCGCTTATTTACAAGGTCAATATGATTTATCTGATCTTTTCTTAGGGGTGCCCACCTGTCTGAATCGTCAGGGAGTTACCCAGGTGCTAGAGTTAGACTTAAGGGAGGACGATTACCAGGCATTGCATCATTCGGCCCGCTCTGTTCGTCAAAATATTGAGACCGCCCAAGCGCTGCTAGCCTCAGCCAGTTAGCGCCTCGGGTTCTCGCACCTCTGCTGCCAGATCTATGATCTCAACTCTTCCGAATCATTGACTGAAAGCCCTTAATTGTAACGACCGCTAAGATAGTTGAGAATGCCTTGGGCAATGGCATTGGCCATTTGCTTGCGCCAAGCTGGGTTTCTGAGCAAGATGATATCTCGCTCCCCTGTCAGGAAGCCTGTTTCGACTAATGCGGCTGGCATTGAAGTTTGGCGAATGACATAAAAGCGAGCCGAACGAACACCGCGATCGCCCATCTGCAAATTTCGTAAAATTGTATTCTGAATTGTTTGCGCTAAACGAGCGCCCAGGGTAGAACCAGGCGCATAAAAGGTTTCCAGTCCATTGACATCAGGGCGGCTCATGCTAATGGCATTGGCATGAATACTGACAAATAAGGTGGCATTAACTCGCTCAGCCAAGGCAACCCGAGGTGGGAGGTCTACGTCCCGCTCATCTGTCCGGGTTAGATAAACCGTTACCCCTTGTTGTTGCAAAATGCGGGAAACTTCTAGACTGATCTCTAGAACAACATTGGTTTCTCGCAAGCCGCCAATGCCAATGGCACCCGGATCAGGCCCACCATGGCCCGGATCAATGACCACGACTGCGCGACCCCTGGGCTGGGGTAGGTCAGTAGGACTGGGGCTAGAGCCAGGAAAGGAAGGAGATGGATTCTGGACAATGGGCGGTATAGACTGTTGCCCAGGTCGATATAAGCTGAGGACAAGGGCTTGAGGATTTACTTTTTGCAGTCTCGCGACTCTGACACCAGGGGCGGCGAACACCAGAATGCTAATACTCCTGTCCCTGTTTTGGGCGATCCGTACCCGTGACAAGGGACTGCCCAAACCTAGACGAGGTTCCCTTAGCCCTGGTGCTAGTTGAGCATCGTTAATCTTAATTTCATAACCAGAGCCAACCCATCGGGTGGCGTAACGAATCGGTTGATCGCTCTCAATGAGCAGTTGACTTCCACCCACATCAAGGCGCTTAATGGTGGCTAATCGATTTGCCTGAGCAACTTCTACTGACTGAGAGCGGTTAGGGGCCAATAAGCTAATGGTACTGCTGGGTCGAGCTGAAGAAGGATTGCCCTGGGGTAAGAGTGCAATCCCACCAAATCGACTTACACTGGCCTGCCAATTGGGGCTCTTTTTGTCGACCTTTAGGGTGAGTTTGGCAATGGCTGGTGATTGAGAGACTTGATTGAAAGCCAGTTCTTGAATGCCGTGATAGCCAGGGCTAAAACTCTTTGCCAGTTGAGGAACAATGGTTGATCCGGCTATCTCAATTTGAATTTCTTTCTGATTGCGACTCCGTTTTACTTTAATTTTTGGGCTGTCACCCTGAGTGGGCAAAAATAAGCCATCGCCTGTGACCAAGACATCGTTGATCGTTGGGCCGCGTTGGGCCACTAGCACAGGTGATTCAGTTGGATCGGGTGAGTTTTGTTGTTGCCCTAGGAGGGTAGGTTGAGCGGGGGCAGGTTGAGAGCTGGGGGAATCGGAGATAGTTGGGTTGACAAGGGGCTGCTCCTCACTGCTTGGGATCGTGATAGGCTCGGATTGCCCATTGTCCGTAGTTTCGGGGTAAGGAGCCGTAAAGGGATCCGTGGTTGTACCTGCTTCAAGCCGTTGGGGAGTGGGTAGTTCTACTGACCAATTAGTGGGGGAAGATCCATGAACTTTTACTTGCTGTGGATCGAGAGTGTAGCCTGAATCGACCTCGACAACAATTCGGGCTGTTTGGTTATCTAATTGCCCTAGCCGCACTGCTCGGTAGATTGTTCCTAGGGTTTGATTGACGGTGGGCTGATCGAGGACAATCCCAGGTAAATCGACCACTAGTCGAGTGGGATTGGGAATGAGTTGCACCCGGGGTCGGATCTCTTGATCAGTGGAAAATTCTAGACGATTGCGGCTTTGATCAAAACGCCAGGATTGCAGTTGGAGAGCTTCACCGGGCAAACAACTCAGTAAAACGCCACATAAGCTGGGCAACAGCCAACCTATCGAGTTTGTCATCCGCCCCAAGTGGTAGTTGGTATTATTTCTGTGATGCATGCAGTCTCTCCATAGACAATTCCCCCTTTGTTCCTATACTGCTAACCCTATGTTTTTCGATGATGATTGTCTCGCGTAGGCATTTTATGCTAACTCTGAGCCGAAGATATTGCATCAGTTCTGAACCTTTCTCCAAGAACCGCATTGATGGGTAATTGTTCCATTGTCTGATGGGTAGAGGGCTATGGAGCAGATCTAGAAACCGCGACTATTCCTGAGAGAGGTACGGCTCAACCCATTGTTTTATCAATGTTCTGTGAGTTAACTAAGATCCTCCGGACTGGAAACAATTCTCCATCGGCAGGGAGCAGATCAGCCTGAGGAGTTGAAAAGACAATACGCAACAAGGGCGGGGCCAGGAAGGTTGTCAAGACCACCATGACAATAATGGCAGCCTCAAGGGGCCGGGACAGGATGCCACTTGCAGAGCCAACCCCTGCAAACACAAGACCCACTTCGCCCCTGGGAATCATGCCGACGCCAATCGCTAAGCGATTAATATCAGGTTGCCCAAAAACCGCGAATCCTGTAATCACTTTGCCAATGATAGCAACAATAATCAGAAATGAAGCAATCACTAAGCCCTCACGATTCTCTGGAACAAAGGGATTGAGGACACTCACTATCTGTTTTTGCCCCCACACAGACAAAAAAGATGGGCACAAAGAGATCGGCGATGG
>JAAUUW010000127.1 GCA_012030735.1 Acaryochloridaceae cyanobacterium SU_2_1 | reverse complement strand
GTGGTGACCGATGGAAGAACGGGATTTATTTTTAAGGCTCCTTCTGGTGAGTTGTAGTTCCTGAGCGGTTGGGGTGCGTTTCACAAGCGACTTAGTTGGGGAGATAGATAATGGTCACGCCAGTGCCACCATCGGCGGGTTCTGCAAATTCGTACTTCGCAACTTGAGGATGTTGAGCTAAATAAGCCTGTATGCCCTGGCGGAGTTTGCCAGTCCCATGGCCATGAATGACCCATAGGGGGCCCTCCGCCTTGGCGATCGCATCCTCTAGGACGCTCTCTGCCTCTGCCACCCGTGATCCACGCAGATCCAGAGTATTCTGGCTGGTTCGGATAGCGGGCGCTGAGATGGGTTTAGCGGTGATCAAGGGTTTAGTAGATACTGGCGCCACTTGTTCACCGGTGAGGGATTCCACATCGGCAGGCTCTAGGGTCATTTTCATCAGACCCAAGCGGACTATTAATTCATGGGTGGGGGTCAGGGCAATCACTTCGGCAGTTTGACCGATCTTAGGAACTCGAACTCGATCCCCCACTTGGGGGTTAAACCCTGGCGGTCGACTTGTGGCGGGGAGGGCTTTTTGACGGGAGGGCAGACGTTGCTGGGCAACCTTTTCTAGACGTTGGGTGGCCTGTTGAGCAGCGGCGGCGGATTGGGGCTGTTGTTGCAAATCGCGAATGACTTGTGCGATCGCTTGTTTAGCCGCTCGAATTTCTCCTTGGATAATCTGTTCTTGCTGTTGTCGAAGCCTTTGCTCATGGGTTTTAAGGTCAGATGCTTTCTGTGCCACCTGTTGATGGAGTTGCTCTGTACTTCGCAGCAGATGAGCAGCAGCTTGGGCCTTGGTTTCTTGCTGGCGGCGCTCGGTTTCTAGGCCCGTAATCACTTGATTAATATCATCCCTTTCCCCCTCAAGTTCTGCTTCGGCTTGGGCCAGGACAGTCGCATCCAATCCCAATCGGCGGGCGATAATTAAGGCATTGGAACGGCCAGGAATGCCCCACAACAGGCGGTAGGTTGGCTCAAGGGTGAGGTCATTAAATTCAACAGCCGCATTTTCAAAGCGCGGGTCCGTATACTTCAGGGCTTTTAAATCACCAAAATGAGTTGTGACAATGGCGAGTTGGGCATGATCAGCCAGGTAACGCAGCAACGCAATGGCTAAGGCGCTGCCCTCTAAGGGATCGGTCCCTGCCCCCACCTCATCTAATAGCACCAAGGACTGATCCCTTAAGACAGTGATAATCTCTTGAATGCGCCGAATATGGCCGGAGAAGGTGGATAGACTTTGCTGCAAAGATTGTTCGTCACCAATATCTGTGAGCACCTGATCAAACCAGGGCAATTCTACCGGTTCCTGGGCCGGGATAAATAACCCCACCTTGGCCATCAAGATTGCTAGGCCCAGAGTTTTGAGGGTAACGGTTTTACCGCCTGTATTGGGGCCAGTGATTGCCACTACGCGGGTATGGGGTTGAATTATTAAATCAATGGGCATCACCGCCAGTCCCTGTTCATGCTGTTGTTGCCAAACCAACAGCGGATGACGCAGCTGTCGAAGGGTTAAGAGTTCTCCCCCCTCCCGATCAATAAAACGGGGGCAGTTGGCCCCCAACCAATGGCTATAACGAGCCCGAGCCGTTGCTAAATCTATAATGGTGACCTGATGGAGTAAATACTCTAGATCACTATGAACCTCAGCAACCTGGGCCGTTAACGCGCGTCGTACCGCTTCAGCTTCTGTCTGGGCTTGACGGTGCAACTGACGTAGACGGTTATTGAGTTCTATGGTGGCCTTCGGTTCAATGTAGAGGGTAGCGCCGCTGGTGGAGCTGTCATGAACAATGCCGGGAATCGCCGTCTTTTTGGGCAGCCTTCACAGGCAGGACAAAGCGATCGCTCCGTTGGGTAATCAGCCGCTCTTGCAGAGCTGCATTTTGTCGTTGCAAAATTCCTTGCAGGATGGTCTGCAGTTGAGCACGTACCTGGCGTTGGCGATCGCGAATTTCTGCTAGTGTCTCACTGGCTCGATCTGCTACTTCCCCTTGGTCATCAATGCAGTGACGAATCTCTTGTTCTAACTCTGGATAAGTGCGTAGATCTTGGACGAGTTGATTGAGGACAACCAATTCAGGAAAACGATTGATAATCCGGCGCAACTGACGCGCTCCCGAGAGCGTGGTGGCTAGTTGCAGTAGCTCTTCGCCGCTGAGCAAACCTTGGTGACGCGATCGCACCAGCGCCGCACCAATATCGTGAATACCCTCAAAACTAAGAGCCGTCAGCAACTGAGTTTCTAGCCTATCCACCTCTTGGGTTTGCTGCAACAAGCCCTGACTAGTGGTAAGCTCCTCAGGAATTTGCAGCTCCAATGCTGCTGTCACCCCCAGCTTAGTAACGGCAAAGCTGGATAAATGCTGGCATAAACGGTGCCATTCCAGAAGGTCTAGAGTTTTAGAGACAATCACAACTCAGCTTAATTGAGAACTCCATACTGCTGTCATCCTAACAAGACAACTCTCAGAGTAGGCCAACCTTCATTAAACATGGACCGTGCCATCAGGCATCGTCGTTCCTTTCCAGCAAGCCGCATGGGAGGTGGCCCGACAAAGATTGGCCTGGAAGAGATTGGCCCGACAAAGGTTAGCTTTACAGAGATTGGCTTCTAAAAGATTGGCCCATCCCAGATTAGAATCAATCAGATTGGCACCCTCTAGGTTAGCGCCACCCCCATTCGCCATATAGAGGCTAACCCGCATCATATTGGCCTGAAAGAAATCTGTCCTTAGGGTATCAGCTGCCTTGAGATTGGCCTCCACTAAGATGGCACGACGCACAATCGCCTTGGATAAATTCGCCTGATAACAGTTGGCTTGGGCCAAATTAGCTTTGTATAAATCCGCGCCCACCAATTGGGCTTGCTGGAGATTAGCGCCCTGGAGGTTGGCATGGATTAAGTCAGCCATCTGTAAATTCGCCCCTTGCAAACAGGACTGATAGAGAGTGGCTTGCCTGAGATCAGCTCCCACTAAACGGGCATAGGTCAAGTTGGCAAACTGCAAATTGATGTTTACGAGCTCTAAATTGCTCAAATCGGCTCCCACCAAATTGGGAGCAATGAGTAAATGATTGGCGGGCCAATCATTCCAAGTATCCACGCCCTGCTTGAGTAACTCAAGATGTTCTGCATTAGCCATGCCAAACGCTTCCTCACTCAGCAATTGGCCTGCATCAAGAACAGAGCCAAAAATGTATAAATATCACAGTGGCAACCCACATTAATTGAAACGCAGTTTACTTGGGGCGCTTTTGCCTGCTATATCTTGTCTCGATTAAGCCCTGAGCCAAGGGTTCACCCAGTTTCCGCTCCATCTCAATAATTTTGCGAGTCAGATATTCAATGGTTTGCCGCTTAACCCAGCCTCGCTCCACCACAATGTCGCCAAAGCGCATACCGGTCGCTTCTTGATCATTAAGCGCGACGTCAACTTGAAATTGCGTGAGCAGTCCTGCATCAATCAGATAACTACCCAAACGCTTGCTTACTGGATCATAGGAAAGCATAATGCAGACTATTGAAATAATGGCGATCCAAAGAATTTTTGAGACAAAAGCAGTCTATGCCATCAACGCCTCAAGCAAGGGTTTACGCATTTCCCAACCTCTATCTGTTAAAGTACCCAGTTTTGCTGATCCAGCGATCATCCCACCGCAAAGGACTCCCCCAGCTCAACCATAATAGTTTCCGTCAATTCAAAATTGGCCGTCACAGATTGCACATCATCTAGATCTTCTAGGGTATCCATCAAATTTAAGAGCAGTTTAGCCTGGTTAAGATCGGCAATCTGAACGGCTAGTTCGCTCACCCATCGCAGCTCAGTATCCACCACCTGTAATCCTTGGGCAGTCAAAACTTGAGTGGTTTGCTCTAGCTGTTGGGCTGCGGTCTTGACCTCTAATAGCGGTTCAGGCTCTAGTTCAACAAGCTCGTAGGCATCAGCCTCGGCCTCTAAGAGAATTTCTAGCAAGCGATCTTCCTGACAAGAACCTAGCACAGACAGAATACCCTGCTGCTCAAACATCCAACCCACGCAGCCTGTTTCGCCCAAATTTCCCCCATGTTTGCTAAAGGCAGCGCGCAGATCAGCAGCAGTACGGTTACGGTTATCTGTGATCGCTTCCACCAAAATGGCAACCCCAGCAATTCCATAGCCCTCATAGCGAATTTCTTCCCAAGCATCTCCATCAGCATCCAGTTGCCCAGCCCCCTTGGCAATGGCTCGCTCGATATTGTCATTGGGAATGCCTGCTGCCTTAGCTTTGTCAATGGCCGATCGCAATTGAAAATTGCCTGCCGGATCTGCAGAGCCATGCCGTGCAGCCACAGTAATGGCTCGCGACAAACGGGCAAAGACCTGCCCTTTTTTGGCATCAACCCTGGCTTTTTGGCGCTTGATATTAGCCCATTTACTATGTCCTGCCATCTTGGCTCCCCCCTTGCTGTTGCTCCTCTAAATTACCGATGGAAACGGCTGAAATGAATAGTGGTATATTGTCGATTGGATCTAGGCCTAGAGCAGATTAAATTCCTTGAGGGCAGGCAAAAAGTTCTTATTTTCATGGCTGGAACGGCTCAGCTTGATGAGGGCAAATCGCTGCAAGGGTGTTAAAGCCTGCCATTGGCTGAGGGTAAGCGTTACATCGAAGTGAGCGGCTTGAGCTTGAACGGAGGAGGTAATCGCTCTTGAGTCTAGCCAGGCAGGATGCTCTTCCACGGTTAAGGTCGAGGCTTCAGCTGCGGTATACATTAGGACGAGATCTTGGAGGAAGGCGCGGTAGTCCACAATTTCATCGGCTGCGCTACAGGGTTGATAGATGAGCTGCTCGCGTTCGTCTTCAGCAAATTGATGCCATTCTGCCAATTTGAGTTTAATACCACAGGTATCGAGCTTGAACCTGACCACCATGGGAATACACCGCAAGTCATCAAGAAATTCTTGCTCAAAGGCAAAGCAAAGAGAGTCTGCTGAAAAGGTTGGGTCAAACATGGACAGGGCTAGTCCTCCTGAATTTGTAAATCTTGGGGTGTATTGCAATTAAAAAGCATGGGGGCGCTGTCTGCATCAGGAAAAAATCCTTCGATCGAACTCTGCGATAACCAGCCTTGAAAGGATCGTCCTCCTTGGTCAATATAAACGCTCAATGACTCATGGCTTTGCTGCCGATAAAAACCACAGAAAGGTTGCCATCGTCCAGCATGATAGGGAACATAGGCGAGGGTTTGGGGGCTGAGTTGAGAGAGCTGGCTGATCCATTGACCGAGTAGGGCGGGTTGAAGATGGGGCAAGTCACAGGCTAATAATAAAACCCAGGGAGCGCTGATCTTCTGCAATCCCTGCTGGAGGGCGAGGAGCGGCCCCTGCCCTGGCAGTATTTCTAGGAGGGGCTGGCATTGACTAGGCAAAATCTCTTGATAGCGCTCGGGCCAAGGGGTGAGGATAAATACCATCGCACAACAGCGACAGGCCGCCTCACAGACTCGCTGCAATAAAGGTGTGCCTTGCCAAGAGACGAGAGCCTTATCGGTTCCCATCCGAGAGCTTTGGCCGCCGGCTAATATTAATCCGGCTATCTGAGGGGCTGCTGAGGGCTGGGGGGATGAGCATGGCTCCCGAGGGCGCAGAATTGACATGACAGTCTGTGGTGGCGGGGAAAAAAATGGAGAAGGCAGGGTTAGTGGGCGGCTGGGGGATGGCAATTCTAGTGAAGAGGCTTTAGATCTAAATTAGCCATGGCTAGAGACTTGCTGCTGGAGGTTGTTCAAGGTTGCAGTGACTTGGCCTGATTCTAGTAGGGTTTGGCTATATTGAATGCCTGCTGCCAAGCTAGGAGACAGGCCAAGATGCCAAAGATAAAATCCACCATTCCAGAGGACAGCAGGCCATAGCTCATTAGGGCGGCCTTGTAAGGTCTGTTGCATCAGCTCTAGAGTCTCGGCTGTGGAGTGATAGGGGATTTCTGGCCCGCCGAGGCCATATTCATGGGCGGCGAGGATCAGGCGTTGCCAAGGGGGGGGATGCTTTGGCGTTGTGGATGCCGAGAATGACTTTGCGATCGCGTGGTAAATCGCAACTTCCCTCTAAGCCTTTGACAGTGGTGTAGTGTTCCGTACCCCTGAGGGCAAAAGCTACTTTCATCGTTGCTTCGGTGGGGGGATGAACAAAGCCTGAGAACAACTGGGCTGCTCCTCGATAGGGACACCACATCAGTTCAGTGGTGGCCAAGGGGGGGCGCTTACCCAGTTGGTGGCGATATTCGACAATTTGGTGGGCTAAGGGAAAATGCTTGGGCAAATAGATGAAGCCAATCCGAGCTTGGTGAAGCACTGCGTGGACTCGATCCAGCGATAGGCAGGTCCAGTCCACTCCTAATCCTTGCCAGAGATCGATCAAGGGGACACCATATTTTGTGGGCATTCGATCGCCCCCATGCAGGAGTACCCTCGCCCCCGCTGCCCCTAGAATCAAGACCGTCATCGGGGCGATCGGGGCCGTGCGCGATCGCCCATCATAGGGCAGGCTAAAGATGCAAATAGGCTCATCAACATCCAAGGCCGGTAAACTCGGCCCCCATTCTTCGTAAGCATCCAGAAAGCCCGCTAGCTCTGCTCCTGTGGGCCGCTTAATGCGATGAGCAATCAAAAACGCACCCACTTGAGCGGGTGTTGCCTCTTGGTGAAGAATCATTCCCAGAGCCTGCTTTGCCTCAGCCCGAGTCAGATCCTTGCTCGTATGTGTGCCACTGCCAATTTTCTGAACAAATTCTCTAAAGACTTGGCTCATAGCCCTCCTGTCACTGATACCCCTTAAATCGAAGGGTTATTTAGGTATCCCCTAGCTGATCGGGCCTAGCTCACTTGCCTAGTAAGGAACTGCTAAGGGGGAGATCAGAGCGTTGTTCAGCGGCAAAATAGTCATGAACCAAACGTCGAAAATTGGTGATTGACGGGATTAGCAGCCTGTCTTGGGTGGTAATCATCACCACTTCCCGTGTCAGTTCTACACAGGAATGTTGATCGGAGGGTTGGGGTGTTTCTAGATCTCGAATCACCAAGGTTACATCTTTTTGAGACTCGACCAAAGCACTCCGAGGGAGCAGCGCAATCATTGTACCTTGGCGAATGACGCCCCGAAAGGCATCCAAGGTGTTGAGTTCTAATACTGCTCTAAGCTCTAAGCCCAATCGCTTAAATTGATCTCGAACGAGGCGTTGCATTCCATAGCCATCCTTAAATAATACCTGGGGATAGCGGGCTAACTCTACCCATGGCACAAGCGTCTGTTGACTTAAGGGATGCTCTGCTGCCATGAGCACTTGAATGGGCTCGTTATATAACCAGTCAATCACTAAGTTAGATCGGCTGGTGAGCAGGGGGTTATGCATGACAATCGCTAAATCCACCAGACCATCTTGGAGGACCTTTAAGGCGCGATCGCTCCCAAGGAAGTAACGCGCAATTGCACCTCTGGATAAAGTTGGCAAAATCTCTGCAACACCGGTGGCAGATAATGAGCACAAATGGAATGAATGGCAGCAATACAAAGCTCAGAATGATTCCCCTGTTTGAGATCGGCAACGGCTTGGATTGCATCTTGCCATTCCGTTAAAATCTTACTGACTCGGGGCAATAGTTGATCTCCAGCCAGGGTCAGCCTATTTTGCACCTGTCGTTGAAACAGAGGTAGCCCTAATTCTGTTTCTAAGGATTGAATTTGCCGACTAACTGTGGACTGTGTGACCCCACACCGCTCAGCGGCTTGCTGAAAGCTGCTTGTTTGAGCCACAGCTAAAAAGGCTTGTAACTGCTCTAGCCGCATTGTTGCCTACGTTGCACTAACTCAATGCAGAGTAGCGAATCTCAATCTGTAATTTGGTAAAGCTAGATACAGCTTAAGCTGGCACTTTACTCAGTCCTGAGACCCTGATAGTTGAGCTGAGGTCTTGGTACCTCTAGAGCTAGGAAGCTGGGATCAATTCGGAGTATATCTGATCGGGGCGGGGTGGTTGGAGCTAGCCATCGGTTCCCTCAGCCTTTACACTGAAGAGTGCATTCACTTTAGCCCCATTCATATAGATAAAAACACTGTGCGAAAAATTGCGATCGCAGGCAACTGGAAAATGCATAAGACCCAGGCAGAAGCCCTGGAGTTTTTAAAAGTCTTTCTTCCCCAACTTCAGGAAACCCCTGAGGATCGGGATGTGATCTTATGCGCACCTTTTACCACCCTGGCTGCCCTCTCCAAAAACCTGCACGGCAGTCGAGTGCAGGTGGGCGCTCAAAATATCCACTGGGAAGAGTCGGGGGCCTATACCGGCGAAGTTTCTGGCCCCATGCTGGTGGAAACGGGCGTACGATATGTGGTGGTGGGCCACAGTGAGCGTCGTCAATATTTTGGCGAAACGGATGAGACGGTCAATCAACGCTTGCAAGCAGCCCAAGCCCATGGCTTAATACCGATTCTCTGTGTGGGCGAGTCTAAGCAGCAACGCGATGCAGATGAAACGGAAACCGTCATTCTCCAGCAACTAGACAAGGGCTTAATCGGTATCGATCAAACCCATCTGATCATCGCCTATGAACCAATCTGGGCCATTGGCACTGGAGAGACCTGTGACAGCAGTGAAGCCAATCGAGTCATCAGCCTCATTCGCCGCCAATTAACCAATCCCGATGTCACCATTCAATATGGGGGTTCCGTCAAGCCTGATAACATTGATGAGATTATGGCCCAACCTGAAATTGATGGTGCCCTCGTGGGCGGTGCTAGTTTAGCCGGCGAGGATTTTGCTCGCCTCGTTAACTATTCCACTGCGTCAAAGTAGGTGCCAAAGTCGAGCAGGTCTTGAACGCTTGGTGATGGTGAGCGAACTGGTGCGCTGTTTTGGGACGGATGAGCACTTTTTATGCCAAGGCTTGAAGCGCTGATGGTACCCCCATTCGTTAGGTACATCTTTATTGCAAGGTGCCTAAAGCTCAACCGTACATATACCGAAATACTGGGTGAGAGTTAGAGATCCATCTGCTAAAGAAGAGCATACTTGTAGAGATTAGGTGCTAACACTGATTTACGCTTTACCTTTAGAGGGCAATTTAGGTATAGAAGAGCGATAAATCAACGAGAGTACTCCTAATGACTGCGAGTATAGACCAATGGCACTGACTTAAGAAGGTAGAAAAGGGCTGTAAGGCTTGATAGATATAGAATCAAGACCTTACATACCTTAGATATTCCTGTCTTCCACTATGTCTCAGCCAGCCGAAATTCTCAAGCACCAGTTTTCAAAAAGTCTGGGTTTGCCCTGGATGGATATCCTGCCTTCATCGAGGCTTGA
>JAAUUW010000126.1 GCA_012030735.1 Acaryochloridaceae cyanobacterium SU_2_1 | reverse complement strand
AAAACGTTAGAATCTGCTCAGACAAAGAAGGGAAGGGTTAACCTTGAGCGCGATGCAGAGCTATTTTAGGGGCAATATCACAGAGGGGCAACCCTAGTTCAATAGATATCGATCCCTCAGCTTAGGGTTTGCTCGATTCTAATTGATCCCCAAAACTCGAGGATTTTCTTTAACTTGTCTTATCATTTAGCTTCGTCACATCTGTCACTGTATTTATAATGAGGGGTATGATAAAAAATATTCATATTTGTTTACAATATTAATAATGACCGATACAAATCTACGCGCTAACCTCAAAACAAGGTTCTTGTATGGTCAAGAGCCAAATTCAGAATTATTGGCCATTCTCTTAGTCTATTTTGTCCAGGGAATTCTGGGGCTGGCTCGCTTAGCAATTAGTTTTTTTCTCAAGGATGAGTTAGGCCTCACTCCCGCTCAGGTCGCAACGATGATGGGGATTGCAGCCTTGCCATGGGTCGTCAAACCCCTCTTTGGCTTTGCCTCCGATAGTTTACCCCTCTTTGGCTATCGGCGGCGTTCTTATCTTGTGTTAGCGGGTAGTCTCGGCTGTCTAGCTTGGATTTTGCTTGCAACCGTAGTCCATTCAGCCCTTTCCGCCACTCTCGTTATTCTGACTAGCTCTATCTCCGTAGCCATGAGTGACGTGATTGCCGATTCAATTGTGGTAGAACGGGTCCGCAAAGAATCCCATACCGATGCAGGGTCATTGCAGTCTCTCTGCTGGTCTGCAACCGCCTTCGGCGGATTATTGACTGCTTATTTTAGTGGATCACTTTTAGAGCATTTCACCAGCCATCAGGTCTTTTGGATAACCGCTGCCTTTCCTCTGATTGTTACGGCAGTCGCAGGTCTGGTGGTTGATCCCAAGGTCGATAGTATCCCTGATCTCAATACCAGCTATCAACAGCTCAGCAACCTGCGCAAAGCAGTGAGTCAAAAGGCAATTTGGCTGCCGGCGGTCTTTTTTGTTTTTTATGGCAAGCAACGCCTAGCTCCGATGCAGCCTTCTTTTTCTTTACTACTAATGATCTAGGTTTTGAACCTGAGTTTCTAGGCCGAGTCCATTTGGTGACTAGCATGGCGGCTTTGCTAGGCATTTGGGTATTTCAGCGATTTTTGAAAAAAGTCCCCCTGCGCAGTATTTTCTTTTGGAGTACGCTGATCTCAGCGGCCTTAGGAATGACCACACTCTTGCTGGTCACCCATGCCAATCGCAGCCTAGGTATTGATGATCGCTGGTTTAGCTTAGGAGATAGCTTAATTCTGACGGTGATGGGGCAGATTGCCTATATGCCTGTGTTGGTGATGGCAGCCCGATTATGTCCGCCTGGGGTTGAGGCAACGATGTTTGCCCTGTTGATGTCGGTTACTAATCTAGCAGGTCTTCTCGCCCATGAATCCGGGGCCTTAATTATGTATCTGTTAGGAATTACCGAGACAGAATTTGAAAGCCTCTGGATCCTGGTTCTCGTTTCTAATTTCAGCACTCTGCTACCCCTACCGCTGCTCCATTGGCTGCCCGACCAAGATCGACAGATCCCCCTCAAAACCCTAAAACCAGGGCTTGGCTCCTCGAGTTCAGAGATTCGTTTTGCCGACTCTCTTGCTGAATCCTATGGAATTGAACTCATCTCTGACCCACCTCGATAAAGACTCGATTCAGCATCCATGGAAAATCTGACTCTTTCTACATCAGTACCAAGACCATCTACTGCCTATCTTGACCATAACTGGGCGGGTGGCCATCAGTCTCTGACCGAAGAATATGACTATTGGATTGATGAGATTGAGGGCGAAATTCCGCAGGAATTAAAGGGTACAGTCTTTCGCAATGGCCCTGGCCTGTTGGATGTCGGCGGTACCCCTCTCTACCATCCCTTTGATGGTGACGGCATGATTTGTGCTCTTACTTTTGATCAGGGCAAGGCCCATTTCCGAAATCGGTTTGTGAAAACGGCAGGGTACTTGGCGGAACAAGCGGCGGGCAAAAATTCTGTATCGGGGGGGTGTTTGGGACTGCTAAGCCGGGGGGGCTGGCTTGCCAATGCCTTTGATATCAATTTCAAAAATATTGCCAATACCCATGTCATTTATTGGGCTGGCAAGTTGCTGGCACTCTGGGAGGCGGATCAGCCCTATCGCCTTGATCCCGCGACCCTAGAAACCCTTGGTTTGGAAGATTTTTCAGGGTTGCTAAAACCTGGAGATCCCTTTTCTGCCCATCCGCGCATTCTGAAGGGGGCGACTGCTGCGGAGGATCGGCTGGTGACCTTCTCTGTAAAGCCTGGACTGTCCAGTGTGGTAAAGGTCTATGAATTCGATACCCAGGCTAATCTTGTTCATCAAGATCAGTTTTCGATGCCTGGATTTGCTTTTATTCATGATTTTGCGGTTACTCCCCATTACTATATCTTTTTCCAAAATCCGGTGACCCTCAACCCACTGCCCTTTGTATTGGGTTTTAAGGGGGCTGGTGAATGCATCACCTTTAAGAAGGGACAGCCCACTCAGATTTGGCTCTTGCCGCGCAATGGGTCTGGTCACTTGATTAAGGCCGCAACAGAGGCTTGTTTTGTGTTTCATCATGCCAATGCCTATGAACAAGACGATCAAGTGATCATTGATTCAATTTGCTATGACTCTTTCCCCAAACTCGATCCTCAGGTTGACTTTCGAGACATCAATTTTGATACTGTGCCGCCTGCTCAGTTATGGCGATTTCGCCTCTCCTTGACGAGCTTTCAAGTGGAACGCCAACCGCTGGTGACTCGCAGTTGTGAATTCCCAGCCCTTGATCCCCGTCAAGTCAGTCAGCCTTACCGATTTGTCTATTTAGGGGCTGCGGATGCAGCGACGGGCAATGCTCCTCTGCAAGCTTTGTTGAAGGTAGATTTACAGACTGGAGCAGAAGAGCTATGGAGCGCTGCTCCCCAAGGCTTTATGGGAGAACCTGTTTTTATCCCCCATCCAGCTGTGGCTGAGCAGGGATGGTTGGTGGCTTTGGTTTATGATGGCGATCGCAACCGTTCAGATGTCGTCATTTTGGCCACTGAGAATATTAAGCAAGGTCCCATTGCCCGATTAGCGCTTAAGCATCATGTGCCCTACGGCTTACATGGCAGTTTTACCCCAACCCTGTTTTGATCAGTCTCGATCCAGGGAATTGTGACGTTAGCTCGATTAAATCGCCCTCTTCTCCCTGTAATCCATGGGGCCATTGACCTGGCAATCGGCAGATTTATGGGTTGTTTTCTACTCTTGAGAAGAGTGATTTGCCTTAGGGTGCTGGAGTGCCATAACGCTCTGCTAGAGCAGCTTGGGCTTCTTCGCGATCATCGAAGTGGATTTTTTCAGTCCCGAGAATTTGGTAATCTTCATGGCCTTTGCCAGCAATTAAAATGCTGTCACCCGGTTGAGCTTGGCTAATCGCGATCTCAATGGCAGTATGCCGATCCACCTCCACAATTGGATCAGAGTCCGCAGAGACCCCTGCCAAAATATCTTGCAAAATTTGCTGAGGGTCTTCAGTGCGGGGGTTATCAGAGGTGATAATCGCTTGATCTGCCAATCGGGTCACAATTTCACCCATTTGGGGTCGCTTGCTGCGATCACGATCGCCTCCACAACCAAACACACAAGTCATTTGGCCCGTTACAAAAGGGCGTGCAGCCCGTAACAAATTCTCTAGGCTATCTGGGGTATGGGCATAGTCCACAATCACACTAATATCTTGTTCAGATCCCAAGGTAATTCGTTGCATCCGACCCGGCACCCCAGGGAAGGTCGAGATCGCCGGCATAATTTGCTCTAGACTTAAACCCAAGGCCAAGGCAGCCCCGACCCCTGCTAATAGGTTAGAGACATTAAACTGGCCCACGAGGGGCGAGAAGAAGGCAGTCTCGCCTTGGGGGGTATGTAACTGTCCCTGCACCCCTGTGGTTTGATAGGTTAATCCGCTAGTCCATAGATCGGCCTTGGGATTTTCAATTGCATAGGTCCAACATTGCTCTGGCGGCAGCTGACTGACCAACCGTTGGCCATAGGGATCATCCAGGTTAAGAATAGCCCGCCCCTGAAGATACTCTGAACTAAATAGCAAGGCCTTGGCGGCAAAATACTCCTCCATATCCTTGTGGTAGTCCAAGTGATCTTGGGTGAGATTAGAAAAGACCGCGACGGCAAATTGACAACCCAAAACCCGTTGCTGAGCAAGGGCATGGGAACTGACCTCCATGACGCCAAATTGACATTGAGCCGCGACAGCTGCCGCCAGTTGCTGCTGTAAATCGATGGCAAAGGGAGTAGTATGGCTGGCCGTGGCCTGATGACCAGGCCAGCGGGCATAGAGGGTGCCAAACAAAGCTGTGGCATAGCCGCCAGCCGTTAACAGATGCTCAATGAGATGGGTGGTGGTGGTTTTGCCATTGGTACCTGTCATGCCTACCAAGGGCAGATGTCGGCTGGGGTTATGATAAAAAGCAGCAGCAATCTCAGCGCAGGCCCTAGGCATATCTTGGGTTGCGATCACACAAGCTGTCTCTAGTCCAGGCAGATCTTGAGCGACAGAGACCAAGGCTGCCCCAGCCCCAGCCTCTAAAGCACTAGCCCAAAAATCGCCACCATCTACCCTGGTGCCGGGCATGCCAATAAACAGGTTGCCTGGTTGAACAGCCCAAGAATTTGTGGTTAACCCCGTCACCTCAGCCTCTAAGGCAGGATGTGAAGCCGATTGCCACTCATCGGTGACCCATAGCTCCGGGGATAACTGTGCCAGTAAGGTTCTTAAGGTGACCATAGCCCGACTCTCGCCTTCAACGAACAGCATTAAAGATACTTTTGCAGAAACCGTTCCAATTGTTCAACTGATAAACGGGGTGCAGGACGAGGCAGAGGCGTCTCGATGGCGGCGGCTGTGGCGTCTTTCTGCTCTAGTTTATAGAGAAGAGGAATCTCATACTGAAAAGCTTGGAACCAATCGTCACGCTTGGTAATATCTCGAACTTCTAGGTCAATCTCTAGACTTCTCAGTTGCTCTAGCTTGGTTTGGAGACCTTCGCAGAGATGACATCCGGGCTTGCTATATAAGATTAAATTTGCCATGGGAGCTAGGCGATCTGAGGGCCATTCATAAAGGTTCTGAAGTTATCAGTGAGATTCTAGCCCAATTTACCCTGTTCCTAGGTATTAGCGACCAAGATTTTAAGGGTCTAACTCATCATCTTCAATGGCATGAGCGATATCCTGCATGAGGTTGAGGGTTTGTTGATAGCGGCGGGTTTCGCGCTCTTCATTGAAAATTTTCAGCGCAGCAGATAAAGCCTGCAAGCTACGTTGGCGATCTCCAGCCTTGAAGAAGGCCAGACCTTGATCATAGAGTGACTCCGCCTGTTGTAAATGCTGGGCTTGCTCGAAGTTAGGTTTGGCTAAGGGAGGGACGGAGGTTTCAAATTCTGACAGAGCAATTTCCTCTCGATCTAGCACAGCAGAAGGGAGGGGTTCACCACAATGAATACAAAACTGATTGTCGGGCCGGTTACCAGGGTGAGTGCAGGGTTGGTTGGGCTGAGGAGGGGAGGGGGGGGGTGCAGTGAAAGGCGCAGAGGAAGTCTTTTGGGAAATCTCTTGAGGAGTTTTTTGGGACGCTTCGGCTCGCCAGGTTTTGACTGCTGTGGGGGCAGAAGGCTTTTGAAGCGGGGGCTTGGGGGGTAGTAACAAGGGCTGATGGTGCAGCACAATTTGATTAAGGTCGGCATTGGCGGCGGCTGCATCGCCTAGGGCCGTGCGACAACGCGCCCGTTTGATATAGGCTTCGCTGTTATGGGGATTCAGCTGAATGGTTTGGGTATAATCTGCGATCGCACCTTCTAAGTCGCCGGCTAAGGCTCGATTTTGACCTCGAGTAAAGTAAGCTTCGGCATCTAAAGGGTTCTGTTCAATCTGCTGGGTCTGCTGAGCAATCGTCTCGATTAAGGAAGTAGGCATAGACATCAGGGAAGGCTGAGCCGCGATCTCCTCCACCCTGGAAGTCTCCGCTTGGGACCCATCGGTTACCGAAGCTTCGAGGGATGGACTTGATAGGACTTCAGGTTCAGGCTGGGATGTATTTTGAGCGCTAGGCTGAGGTTGGGGACTAGAAGTATTCTGGTGCGACGATTCTGTTCCGGAATTAGGCTCTGTTTTGGGTCGTTTGTAGGAGAAGTTCTCGATATAGTTTTTGAGATCCTCTAGGGTGGAAGACTGCTCATCACTAAAGGTCCGCATCATCCCCAAGGAATGGTGACGGGCCCAATGGATGGCCTGAGCGAGATCGGCCATCGCCGCTTCGCTATCCCCGATTGCTCCTAAGCTTTGTCCCCGCTTGTAATAGGCCTGACTGTTATTGGGCTCTTGGGCAATGATGTTGGTGTAGTCTGCGATCGCACCCTCTAAATCCCCCCGCTGGGCCCGATTACTAGCCCGCTCGAACAAACCCGTTAAAGTATCAGGTTCCCAAGCCATCGTCGCCGGCAGCGGTTCCCCTTCCTCTTCGATCAGAGTTTCGACAGGTTCCACAACAATGGGGGACAACTTCAGAAATCTCCGGTACAGAGACCGGTTTCTGGGCCTCTAGAGCAGCAGAGGAGGCCATAAATCCCGAGGCCGTCATCCCCGCTAAAGGGAGTTGTGGCTGCAACGCAGTACCAAAGGCTTGGCTCGTGGCACCAGGATGGTTGGGATCGTGGAGCAGTGTTTGCTGGAAATCTTGGGTCGCCTTCTCTGACTCTCCCAATTGAGTAAAGCAATAGCCTCGATTGAAATAGGCATCAGCCAATCTAGGATTGCGCTCAATCGCTGCTGAAAAATCACCAATCGCTTGGCTGTACTCACCGGTACGCAGCAAAAACTTACCACGATTGCAATAGGCATTAGCATCTTGGGGCAGCCGCATCACAACCTGACTATAGTCTGTGAAGGCTCCCTGCTGATCTCCTAAAGCAGCACGGCTTTCAGCTCGACGATAGTAAGCTTTGATACAAAAGGGATTAATCCGCAGCGCTTGACTATAGTCTCGGAGGGCCTGTTCTGGATCCCCCATTTCCTGATAGCTATAGCCCCGTTGATAATAGGCTTCATCATAATCAGGCAGCAATGCAATGGCTTCACTAAAATCTTGAATTGCTAGATCATGGTGGCGCAAACTGTTATGTAAAAATCCCCGATTAAAATAGGCCGTTGCTTTGGCAGGGTTGAGAGTGATCGCCTCGTTGAAATCGATGAGCGCCCCTTGGGTATCTCCCTTAATGGCCCGCTTATTGGCCCGGTTGATCAAGGCGTCTGGACTGGTGAGATTGTCTCCATAGACTTTAACCAAAGATCCACCTTGAGCAGCAGGTGGTGGACCATTGCTCGAAAATATTTGTCGGAGTCTCTCTAAAAAAGCAGCCAAGTTAACACCCAACTAAAGATGAGTAACGGGTTCGTGATTTGGGCAAGAGATTGGGTAGATTGACCTAAATTTTAGGATTTAGATTGAATATACTACCTGGCTTCCCCTAACTCAAATTATAGGAACGAAGATTCCCTTAAGCTTCCAGTTTGCGCCAAAAAACAGGGACAAAAGTCAGCAAATCTCCTTGATCTAAAGATACAGATAAAACAAGACGAGCAAGATTTATATAAAACCTCTACCCAAAGAACCTGAGAAGACCTTAATTCACATTGCCAACGAGACTATTCGGTGCCAATGCAACCATGCTTTCCTAAGCTTTCTAGTTGTTTAGTTATCTAGTTGTTGATTTAGGCGTGATGCCCATTTCATTTTCTCGCAAAATATACCGGGTTGTAAATCGCCCTTGGTGATGATGACGTTTGATCGAAGCGATCTTAATTACTGAGAGGGAAACAGCAATACTGTGTCAGGAATGGATAATCCCTACCTCTGCAGTAAATAGTATGCCCAGATTTATCGGGTCTGAGAACAGGGCCAGTCTTGGTTTTTTGCGTTTACGCGACCCTTTTTTAAGGTCTGTTGACGCCATGAAAAATACCCCATACCAAAGACAGTTTCCCCAATAAAGAGGTTAACTTGATAGATATCACTTCCGTAATAGCCTAGACCGCATATGTTGACCCATATCCAAGAGCTAGCCCATACCTTAGCGCCGCGTTTGATTGAAATTCGTCGCCACTTACACAGCCATCCTGAGCTGAGTGGGCAAGAATATCAAACCGCTGCCTATGTTGCTGGGGTTTTGTCCTCCTCTGGGCTGCATGTAAAGGAAGGGGTGGGCAAAACAGGGGTAATTGGTGAACTCTCAGGTCAGGGTGAGGATGCTCGACAACTGGCTATTCGGACGGATATGGATGCCTTGCCGATTCAAGAAATGACTCAGCTAGAGTTTGCCTCTCGCCAGCCAAATATAATGCATGCCTGTGGTCATGATGTTCATACCACCATCGGCTTAGGGACGGCGATGGTATTGGCCCAACTAAGTGACTCCTTGCCCGGCAAGTTGCGGTTTCTGTTTCAACCAGCGGAGGAGATCGCCCAAGGGGCTGCTTGGATGATTGCGGATGGGGCAATGCAGGCTGTAGATGCCATAATATCCCTCCATGTTTTTCCTGATATACCAGCAGGTCAGGTGGCGGTCCGGTATGGTGCCCTGACGGCAGCGGCTGATAATTTAGAAATCACCATTATGGGAGAGGCGGGCCATGGTGCCCGTCCCCATGAAGCAGTGGATGCCATTTGGATTGCGGCCCAGGTGATCACAACCTTGCAGCAAGCGATTAGTCGCACCCATAACCCCTTACGACCTGTGGTGTTGAGTATTGGGCAGATTAGAGGGGGACGGGCGCCCAATGTGATTGCTGATCAGGTGATGTTACAGGGAACGGTGCGATCGCTACATCCAGAAACCCGTGCTAACTTGTCCCAATGGATCGAAACCATTGTGGCGAGTGTCTGTCAACCCTATGGGGCTGGGTATCACATCAATTATCAAGCTGGGGTGCCAGGGGGTGATCAATACCACTAGCCTGAGTCAATTAATCGAGGCCTCAGCCCAAGAGGTCTGTGGGCCAGAAAATGTGCACGTGTTGACGGAACCGTCCTTGGGTGCCGAGGATTTTTCTTTATACTTAGAACATGCACCGGGGGCGATGTTTCGGCTTGGGGTTGGCTATCAGGATCAGATCAATTACCCTCTCCATCATCCGCAATTTGAGGTCCATGAAGCTGCTATTGTCACCGGTGTAGTAACGATGGCCCATACAGCCCTTAATTTCTGGAAACGCCATCTGTGACTCAATGGTGAAGCATTACTGCTTAAATGACGGCTCAGAGACAGGAATCCCCTCAACTTAAACGCCTTCTAATTGCAAGAGTTCTCACTCCGGTGAATCAGATATCTGACTTTTCCCGCTAAGTTTCCTGGGTGGCCAACAGCCAGCCCTCCATCAGGTCATTTAACTTAGCCCATCCTTTCCAGAGCACTTGAATTCCAATCGGTGTGTTGCGACGATGCTCAAGATAT
>JAAUUW010000125.1 GCA_012030735.1 Acaryochloridaceae cyanobacterium SU_2_1 | reverse complement strand
TAAGTACGAGCAGCCAATAGCTTTTGGTAATATGTTTCTGGCAAAGGTTCCCCAGTTTGGTAATGCTTTGCCATTCCCATCAAAGTTGTGCGGTCATAGCACCAATTTTCCATAAACTGACTGGGGAGTTCCACCGCATCCCATTCTATATTGTTGATGCCAGCGGCTCCGGCAAACTCTACTTGAGTTAGCATATGTTGCAAACCATGCCCAAACTCATGAAAGAGGGTTTCCACTTCCCGAAAGTTCATTAAGCTAGGTTGGTCACCGAGGGGTGGCGTTTGATTGCAAATCAGATAGGCTACGGGCAACCGAGTTTGCACCTGATCACCCTGATCAATCTTCCCTCGGCCCAGGCAATCATCCATCCAGGCTCCCCCTCGTTTTTCAGCAGGTCGGGAATAGGGATCGAGGTAGAAATGAGCCAAAGTCTCTCCCTGTTCATCAGCAATCTGAAAATAGCGCACATCCGGGTGCCAAACAGAAGTTTGACCATCGGCAGCTGTCACAGTGATGCCAAATAATCGATGAACTAAATCAAACAAGCCTACTAAAACTTGGGGCAAGGGAAAGTAAGGGCGCAACTCTTCATCCGTGATCTCAAACTTAGCTTCGCGTTGCCGTTCCGCCCAGAAGCTAATATCCCAATGTTTCAGATCTTCCGCCTCTGCTGCGCCTGCTTCTTGAGCAAAATGCTTTAGCTCTTCGAGTTCGGCAAGGGCGCGATCATAACTGGCTTGGCGCAACTGTTCATGTAGGATGTCAACAGCAGAAACAGTAGGTGCCATTTTACTTGCCAAACTCTCCTCTGCATAAGATTCAAACTCTAGGAGCTGGGCTTCTTCTTGGCGGAGAGCTAAAATGCGATCGATAATTTCTGTATTGTCATAGTCTCCAGCCGAGGCCCGGCTAATATAGGCCCGATAGATCTGCTCACGCAGATCACGACGTTGACTATGTTGCATAAAGGGCCAAAGCTGGGGCTATCTAAGGTAATCAACCAAGGCCCCTCCTCTGCTGTGGCGATTTTCTCCCCAACAGCTCGCGCGGCTTGGGCAGCCAGACTGAGCAAGCTAGGAGGTAAGCCTGCCGCTTCATCGAGATTGGTGAGGAGCAGTTTATATGCCTTAGTGGCATCCAAAACATGATTAGAAAACTCAGTGGCAAGATTGGCTAACTCTAATTGAATGTCATTAAAACGTTCCTTTGCCGCCCCCCTTAGGCCCACACCCGATAGCTCTGCCTCGCGTAGGGCGCTATCGATAATGCGCTGTTGAGCCGGTTCCAGTTGCTCCCAGTCAGGGCTGGTACGGAGCTGTTGATACGCTTCATAGAGGGGGAGGCTTTGGCTGAGGCTGTTGATAAACTCCACTACCTGGGGCTGAACGGCTTCATAGACTTCCCGTAGTTGGGGGCTATTCTGCACACCCATTAAGTGACCAATAATGCCCCAACTCCAACTGAGGCGTTCGCCGAGGCGCTCTAGGGGTTCTACTAAACCATCCCAAGTTGGGGTCACTGTTGCTTCTAGTGCTTTTAAGTCTTGCTCTAGCTCTTGTAAGAGTTGAGTCATCGCTGGCAAGACATGCTCTGTCGTAATTTGGTCGAAGGGCGGGAGTCCATGGCCCCTCAAGAGAGGATTGTCTGGGGTAGTTTCGTTTAAGCTAGTGTCTGATCTGGAGCGATTGTTACTCATATTGACTCGTAGGGGTCTGAAAGTGCGATGAGAGAGCGTTATTGTACAAGTGGAACGATGGACAGAGATCCCCTTGATTGAGGTTACATTAAGTAGCGACTGACACAGGTTTACCCAGTTGAAGTACCCGGTTCAGCATCGCCCATTGACTCAATCATACTGCTGCCGCCTTATTCCCAAGGTCACTGGAGAGCGCTTTGCTGCCACCAAGGGTCTTCTGTCGAAACACCGCCCTTAGGATAAGGGCTAGGGGTGATCATGAGATTCCCGTTCCCACTTTCTGCCTTCATTTTAGCTCAAGCCAAGTTTGAGGTAAGCTGTGGGCTGCTTTTTTAGGTTGAGATCGCGGCCCAGCCATCAACAACGTCCTAGAACCTCTGATCGGCCATCAATATTATGTTGCCATTTCTAGACAGAGAGTTGGGGGACAAGTTTAACAGATAGAGACTCTAGCAGAATTGTTTTCTAACAAGAGAATAATTGTGTAAAGCGATAGAATGCATTGGAGTAACACCGTTTAATCACCGATCTGTACCCAAGCAACCTGTCATCAGATTGGCTATTATAGGGTGAACTTCTCTGCTTGACCTCCCGTCCTTGACAATTGCTATGGCTCGATATACTTGCCTACTCACCGTTAATCTACTCTTGAGTCAATTCTTTACGCAATTGAAGGCCTATTTAAAAAATAACAACTTCGAAACTCTGCTGTCTAAGCCTGAATGTCTGGTCGCTCGAGAGACACCGGGCACTGTTCCCTTCGCCAAGCTCGTCACCATAGAAGTGTTGGCAGATAGCACTCATTTAACTGAGAATGGCCTCACAGCGATTGAGCTTGTTGCCAAGAATGAAGAACTTCCCCTACAAAGTAATAATCACTGTCATCAAGTCTTTGAGCAACTTAGCCAGGTCTTAAGCCAGTTTGCAAGCCAAGCCAATCAGGCTGATACCACAGATCCAGAGAGCTTAGCTTCCCCCAAGGGTCAACGGCAAAAATTAGACCCTCAGCCCCTTGCTAAACTGATCCCTGGCAATAGCAAGTTACCAGCTCAAAACCTGTCCAACCTTGACTCAGGAAAAAACAAAAAGCGGACTGAACTTCCTCCTCAGAACCAGTCCTTTTATAGCAAAACTGCTCCCCCAGTTAGCCCAACCAACCTTCCCAGCCCGATGCCAGCCAAGACCGAGACGGAAGTGCTTTCCATCAAGCCAGTCGAAACTACCGAGATCGACCCCACCCAGCCAAAATCCGAGAACCAAGCTGTCTCAGCAAAGGATTCCCCCACAAATCAAGCCTCCAAACAGCCCAGCAGCAATTTAGAGGAACTGCGGCGAAAGCGGGCCGAAAGTGTGGCTAACTTAGAGAAATTGCGGCAAAGGCGGGCAGAGAGCATTGCCAATCTAGAAAAAATTCGACGAAGGCGAGAATTAGCAGAGCTCCAGCAAAAATCTGCTAACCACTCAGCTAACCCTCTTGATCAAGCTCAATCGAAATAAAATAAAGTCACTAACTTATGGAGATTCTCGGCCTCTTGGCAAGTGTGAAGTAAGGTGCGGCTATCGTGAAAGGCAAAGGTAATGAGTTGATCGCATCGAGAGATAATATCTTGATTGCAGATTGCACTAGCCTCGGCTAGGGGTAATGATCATGTTCGGTTTTCAATTAAGTGCATCACTTGTTCAAGCTGTCGCCTAGATTCAGGGGGTTGTTGCGCCATCCCTTGGGGCAAAACCACCGTTAGCAACTTCGGATCCGCTCGCATCGCTCCTCGGATGGCAGCTGCGTTGGTACCTGTAGCTCCAGAGGTTAATATCCGGTTGCCAGCCAGTGCCAGAGCATAGCTCATCATTCGATAATATGCTGATGCATGAGAGGAACATGACGAGATCCTAAAATCGCAATGCGTTTCGAACTCGTTTGTTGGATTGCTGCTAGCTCTTGCAAAAACTCATCTGCCTTAGGGTCACTGACCTGAGGCAGATCCAGGGATTGGCTCAAAGAGGTACTGCGCCGACACGACCCAGTTATTCTAACAAAGGATTGTCCGGTTTTGGTGACTATTGCTCGAGAGGATCATGCCAGCCTTGGTAGTAAGGCTGAATATAGTGCCATGCTTGGGAAATTAGAGTTGGACTTACAGTAGGCAGCCAATGGATCTTGGGCATAGCTCGAAACCAAGTGCGCTGGCGTTTGGCAAATTGCCGAGTCCGAAGGATGGCTTTTTCTATGGCAAGGTTTAAGGCATATTCCCCCCTCAGATATTGCTTCATTTCCCGATAGCCTAGGGTATCGAGGAGGGGTAAATCCGCCCCGTAGGTTTTGATTAACCCCTCAACTTCTGCTAGCCACCCTTGATCGAGCATGGTGGTGATCCGGTAGCGGAGTCTGGCGAGGTATTGTTCGGGCTGGGGGTGATCTAAGCCGAGACACAGAATGGGGTAGCTGGGGGGCCGACAGCCCTGTTGCTGTGAGAGGGGGATGCCTGTGGTGTAATAGACTTCTAAGGCCCTCAGGGTTCGGTTTTGATCATGGGCATGAATATGGATGGCAGCCTCAGGGTCTACCCGTTGCAGCCATTGATAGATATAAGGTTGGCCTTGGGCTTGGAGTTGAGATCGCAATTCTGGCTGCGGAGCGACCCTTGGCATTTGTAATCCTTCGACAATGGCTCGAATATACAGTCCTGTTCCTCCCACCAATAAGGGTACTTGTCCTTGAGCGTGACATTGGGTGATGAGCTGCTGAGCCTGTTGTTGATATTCTGCCACTGTTAAGGTTTGTCTGGGTGAGCAAATATCAATGAGATGATGGGGGATTCTGGCTTGATCGGCCCGAGAGGGTTTGGCGGTACCAATATCGAAATGCCGATACACTTGCCGGGAGTCGGCACTCAGGATAGGGGAGCCAAGTTTTTCGGCCAAGGCTAAGGCGAGAGAGGACTTACCCGTTGCCGTTGGCCCACAAATAACGATTAGTCCCAAGACCATATTGGTTAGAATCCCAAAATTTCAATCCTATAACCCTATCTCAAATGACTCCTATAACCTGCCTAAAATCGCTTATGAGGCTTTTGTGATAGAATTTTAGAGGTTTTTGATGTTTACCTAGGCTAACCTAGCCTTAAGTCGCTTATTAGGAGCGCTTTACTTTATGACCACAAACTACAGTGCGGATCAGATTCAAGTTCTAGAAGGGTTGGAACCGGTTCGCAAGCGCCCAGGGATGTATATTGGCAGCACTGGCCCCCGAGGATTGCATCACTTAGTGTACGAGGTGGTGGACAATGCTGTCGATGAAGCCTTAGCGGGTCACTGTAAATATATTCACATTTATCTGAATGCCGATGGCTCCGTCAAGGTTACCGATGATGGTCGGGGTATCCCTACGGATTTACATCCGCGGACAGGAAAGTCTGCCTTGGAAACTGTGATGACGGTTTGCATGCGGGCGGTAAGCTTTGATGGGAATAGCTATAAGGTCTCAGGGGGGTTGCATGGTGTGGGCATTTCTGTGGTAAATGCCCTGTCGGAATGGGTGGAAGCCCAGGTCTGGCGAGACCATAAGGTCCATACTCAGCGGTTTGAGCGAGGGGTGCCGAAGACGGATTTGGTGATGGAAAGTTGCGATCGCAAGCAAACAGGCACAGCGATCACTTTTTTGCCTGATGCTCAAATCTTCACCACAGAACGAGAGTTTGACTATAAAACCCTGTCCAATCGCTTTCGCGAACTGGCCTATCTCAATGCAGGTGTGGAAATCACCTTTCAAGATAATCGCCTCGCGCTAATGGGCCTAGATAGTCCCAAAATTGAGACCTATCGCTACGATGGGGGCATTAAAGAATATGTCGATTACATGAATCGAGACAAGGAACCGATTCATGAAGAATGTATTTTCGTCCAAGGGGAGCGCAATAACGTCCAAGTGGAAGTGGCTTTGCAATGGTGCCGCGATGCATACTCTGACAACCTGCTAGGGTTTGCCAATAATATTCGCACCATTGATGGCGGCACCCATTTAGAGGGCTTAAAAACGGTGCTGACCCGGACCATGAATAGCCTCGCTCGTAAGCGCAATAAACTCAAAGACGGGGATACCAATCTGGGGGGAGAGCATATCCGCGAAGGGCTAACAGCGGTCATTTCCGTCAAGGTGCCCGATCCAGAATTTGAGGGTCAAACCAAAACTAAGCTTGGCAATACAGAGGTGCGGGGTATTGTGGACTCTCTGGTGGGGGAAGTGCTGACAGAATATTTAGATTTTCACCCGCCCGTGGTCGATGCCATTTTAGAAAAGGCGATTCAGGCCTTTAATGCTGCTGAGGCAGCCCGGCGCGCCCGAGAATTAGTGCGGCGAAAGTCGGTTTTAGAATCCTCTACCCTCCCTGGTAAGTTAGCGGACTGTAGTTCTCGTGATCCGAGTGCCTCTGAAATCTACATCGTTGAGGGGGATTCTGCCGGGGGCAGTGCCAAACAGGGACGCGATCGCGGTTTTCAAGCCATTTTGCCTCTGCGAGGAAAAATCCTCAATATCGAAAAAACCGACGATGCTAAAATCTATAAAAACAACGAAATTCAGGCCCTGATTACGGCCCTAGGGTTAGGTATTAAGGGTGAAGAATTTGATGCCTCCCAACTCCGCTACCATCGGATCATTTTAATGACGGATGCCGATGTTGATGGTGCTCATATTCGCACCCTGCTCTTGACGTTTTTCTATCGCTATCAACGAGATCTCATCGATCAAGGCTATATCTATATTGCCTGCCCACCGCTCTATAAAATCGAACGGGGTCGGTCTCATTACTATTGCTATAGCGATCGCGAACTGCAAAACCTAATCCGCGATGAATTTCCCGCCAATGCCAACTACACCATTCAGCGCTTCAAAGGTTTGGGAGAAATGATGCCCGTCCAACTTTGGGATACCACCATGAACCCAGAGACGCGCACCCTCAAAAAAATTGACATTGAGGATGCCGCCGAAGCTGATCGAATCTTTACTATTTTGATGGGCGATCGCGTTGCACCCCGCCGTGAATTTATCGAAACCCATGGGTCTCGCCTCAACCTAGCCCAGTTAGATATTTAAACCCTCATTCACGCAACTGCCAAGATCTAAATTTATTGCCTCCGAGTCGAAGGTCCCCTAGAATTGGCAAAACTGAACTCAAGGAATTTATAAGTCTTCACCCTTGGGTTTGGCGCTAATAATATTCTTTGGTTCAAAGGTAGTTTTCCGAGATAGAGTTAATCCTGAGGGTTTGTTCATTTGCTATCCTTTCCCTAGGATCTAACCTCCGGCAAGGCTAGTCCCACCGAATTATCCCATCGATTTGCCCATGAGCACAGAATATGAAGACGAGAGTATTGATCTTAGAAACTATCTGAAGGTTCTAAGGCGACGGTGGCTGCCAGCAACCCTTGTGTTTGTAACAGTGGTGACCCTCACTGGCCTAGTCACATTTTTTCAAAAACCCATCTATGAAGCGGAAGGGAAGCTCTTGCTCAAGAAAGCAAGTGGTGCTACCTTGCCAGACTTAAATATTGAAGGTTTAGGTGCCTTAGATGCCTTAACCAGCAAAAGCAGCCCCGTTGAGACCGAAGCCGAGATCATTCGCTCTCAACCGCTTTTAAAGGAAACAATAGAAGCATTGGATTTGCGGGATGATCAGGGTCAGCCTCTAGAACTAGAGGCCTTTCTCAAAGCCCTCAGGGTCTCGAATGTGAGGGACACCGATATCTTAGAGCTCTCCTTTAAAAGCACGAAGCCTCAAGAGGCTGCGGATATTATCAATGAGCTCATGCAAAACTACCTGAAAAACAATGTGGAGTCAAATCGGGCTGAAGCCGCTGCCGCACGCATCTTTATTGAAAACAGGTCCCTGAATCAGCAGCAGAACTGCGCCGCTTAGATCTAGCCCGCCGTCGGTTCAAAGAGCAAAACGGAATTGTTGCCCTCGAAGAAGAGGCCAAGGTCTCTGTGGAGGCAGAAAGTGATTTCCAGAAGAAAATTGCTGAGTTACAGAGTGAGTTTGTCAATGCTAGAACCCGGGCCATCGCCTTACGCCAGAAGGTAGGGCTAACGGCCCAACAGGGTAGCCAGGTTAATGCCCTCAGTCAGTCACCAGGGGTGCAGAAGGCCCTAGCTGAATATCAAGAGATTAATCGGCAATTGGCACAAGCTCAAACGGTTTACCAACCAGAACATCCTGTTGTGAAAGATCTGGTGGGTCGTCAGCAGGCCTTGGAATCGCTGTTAGGGGAGCAGGTTCAACAAATTGTTACTACTCCTGGGCCCCAGCCCCTCCGCAATTTACAAGCGGGTGAAACCCAGCAACGGCTCACAGAAGCCTTGGTAGAGGTAGAGGTGCAACGATTAGGGTTAGAGCAGCAGGTGGGTTCCTTGGCGAACACTCGGGTGGGCTATCAGCAACGACTGAGTTTAATCCCCAAGCTAGAACAGCAGCTCAGAGCGATTGAGCGAGATGTGACCGTTGCTCAGGCCACCTATGAAGGCCTCCTCAAAGCCTTACAACAAATTCGGATTAGCGAAAATCAAAATATTGGCAATGCCCGGATTGTCTCAGCCGCCCTCCTCCCCGAAGAGCCGATTGCCCCCCGCAAAGCCATGAACCTCTTGATGGGCATGATCCTAGGAGGAGTACTAGGGGCCGGGGTGGCGCTATTGATTGAAACCTTGGATAACTCCGTTAAAACAGTGCAAGAGGCCAAGGAGATCTTTGACTATACTGTTCTCGGCACTATTCCTCTACTGGAGGGGGCAGAGGTGGTCAACCATAAAACCCTCGAGCGTTCTACCCCAGAGCTCATCCTGCGCGAAAATCCTAGATCCTCGGAGAGTGAGGCTTTTCGGATGCTGCAGGCCAATCTCAAGTTTTTGAGTTCTGACCACTATATTAAAGCTTTGACGGTTACCAGCTCCATTCCTAAGGAGGGTAAATCTTCGGTCACGGCTAACCTAGCTTTGGCCCTTGTCGAGCTAGGACACCGGGTGCTGGTAGTGGATGCTGATTTGCGTCGTCCCTCCCAGCATCAGATTTGGGAGCTGCCCAATCGGGTCGGTCTGAGTAATGTTTTGGTCGATCCCAAGATGTCTTGGGCTGATGCGATTCGCTCAGAGGGAGATTTATTAGATATCCTCACCGCTGGGGTTATTCCCCCCAACCCCGGCACGTTGATTGACTCCAAGCACATGTCTACTCTGCTTGAGGAATTTCAGCAAGCCTATGACTATGTGCTGGTGGATTCACCCCCCTTGGCAGTGTCTGCCGATGCCTTGTTATTGGGCAAAAAACCGATGGCATTCTCTTGGTGACCCGCCCCGGGGTGGTGGACTCTGGCTCTGCTGAATCAGCCAAGAATGATATCGAACGTTCTGGACAGAAGGTTTTGGGCTTGGTGGTGAATGGGGTGATTCCTGCCAATGAGCCAGACAGCTATTACTATTACTATGCCAAGCATTACTACGGAGAAGATAGCAGTAATGGTAAGAGCTCCAAAAATGGCAAGCTTTCTAAAGCTGACCAAACAAGCCAGCCAGAATCAGATGTTTCCTTGAGGAAGCGTTTGTGACCTTGAACCCACCTTAGACTTACCTCAGCTGAAGGATCGGAAGAGCAGAATATTTGTGAAGGAGCCTATGAAATCTTCGAATATTAGTTGGCAGCAGGCCATTATTACTCGGCAGCAACGTGAGTCCCAGAACGGTCATGCGAGTGTTATTTTATGGTTTACAGGCTTGTCGGGGGCAGGAAAATCGACGCTTTCCCATGCCGTTGAGGCTCGGTTGCATGCTTTAAATTGCCAAACTTTCGTGATCGATGGAGATAATGTGCGCCATGGGTTATGTGCTGATTTAGGCTTTTTCTAGTGCCGATCGAGTAGAAAATATTCGGCGGGGTGGGGGGAGGTAGCCAAACTGTTTACA
>JAAUUW010000124.1 GCA_012030735.1 Acaryochloridaceae cyanobacterium SU_2_1 | reverse complement strand
TCAATTGGGTAAATCAGAACCAAAATGCAGTGCAGTTAGGCAGAATTAGAATTGATTCCAGAGTCTGTTCACTTATTTATCATGTTTTTTGCACTTTCCTTAGTGACTGACCCTAGATCAACGAGAGGACTAAGTGCTATATTCATAGACGCTGTGGCGAGCGTAGCCAAGTGGTTAAGGCAGTGGATTGTGGTTCCACCATCGGGGGTTCGATTCCCCTCGTTCGCCCTTGTTCCAGCCTTCGAGGCTAGGAACTACAGAATTCGCTTATTTGGGCTGAACTCTGTTAGTTTTCTCAAGAAGTTGCGCTTCTTCAGAGAATAACTGAGCCTAGTAAGGTTTTGGTAAGGATAACCACATATCTAGAACACTACCGGTTGTTCCATCAGCTTGACTATGTTACATTCGATAATCCAGGGGCGATTAGCACAGTGGTAGCGCGCTTCCTTCACACGGAAGAGGTCACTGGTTCGAAACCAGTATCGCCCACTTAGTTGGGAAATTAAAGAACTGAAAGGATCTCGGGGTTTGATGGAAAGAGCAGCATAAATATTCTGCAGATGCTGATCTCGTTCTTGATGATTCACCAGATAGGCTTGATTATTTTCTAGTCGATAGGCCGCAGTATATAAGGCTTCAAAGCTATGTTTATCTGTATCCTTGGTGGAAATATGCCCTCCATCAGCTTATTGGGATAGTTTTAACTGGAACTAGTTCCAGTTAAGGGCTGGATCGGTCAGTCGCTGTTGCAGAATTAGGGTTGCGATCGCCAAGTCGGCAGGCGTGGTCACTTTCAAATTAGTCTCCTCACCCATCACAACATGAACAGGCAGATGCAACCTCTCGAACAAGGCTGCATCATCGGTAACTTGCCAATCTTGGTTGCGACCTTGCTGATGAGCAGTTTTGAGGGCCTTAACATTAAACCCTTGAGGAGTTTGGGCCGCCCATAACTGGTCGCGATCCGGGGTGCCTTGCACCTGTTGACATTGATCTACAATTTTGATCGTGTCCTTGACGGGCACAGCAGCGATCAAACCCTGATATTTTTGAGCCGCTGAGGCACAGCGATCTAAGAGAGATGGAGTAGCTAAACACCTTGCCCCATCATGAATTAATACCTGTTCAGCTTCGGAGGGCAACCCTTGCAAACCGTTATAAACCGAGGCTTGGCGGCTGTCTCCCCCCAGGATGAATAGAACGGGCTTCGTCAGTTGTAGATCTAGAACTAATTGCTTCCAAGTGGATTCATCCTCTCCTTGGCCGATAATCCCGATCCAAGTAATGGATTCAGCCTGCTCTGCTGCCAATAAGGTCCAAGCTAACAGGGTTTCCCCAGCAGGGTTAAGCGCAATTTGTTGCGATCGCTGCCCATACGGCGACCCATACCTGCTGCAGGAATTAATAAATACATGGATAGTTTGTGATTGCTGAACCCCTTCCCATCCTATCGGAATCAGTGGAATATTCTAGTAAATCAATCCTGGAGAAATATTTTAATCCACTCATTACAGCAGGCTTCCTCTACAATTAGAGAGCGATTACCGTGCCAGCCCTTCATTCCTAGTTCTTCATTTATATAATGACTCGCGTATTAGCTGTAATCCCTGGTGACATTGGCCGCCAACTGCTCTTCTCCTCTACCTTGGCAAGCCTGAAACAACATTATCCCCAAGCAGATATTGATGTTGTTGTGGAACCACGAGCTAAATCTGCCTATCGGGTCATTCAGACTGTTGGAAATCTGATCGTTTTTAATTTTGAAAGTCGCAATGGATCGGCAGATTGGGGCAACTTAATCGGCCAGATGCGCGACCGTCGCTATGATGTTGGTTTAACCATCAGCCGCGACTGGACTGCTGGCTTAATTCTATGGCTAGTCGGCATTCCCCGGCGGATTGGCTATGCTAATTTGAACATCCCCACCTTTGTGCGCTATGCACGGAAGAGCTTTCCCAAGCTTGCCGGCACCGTGGCCGATTTATCTGGTTCGTTTTTAACAAATTCCATCGCCCCTAATGCCCGCCAATACGATGCCTATCGATACCATGACCTCCTTCAGGGAATTGGCATTACGGACCAATGCCCAGAATTAGACATTACTATTCCTACTGCTGATCACGACTGGGCTGCTGCTGAGGGTCAACGGCTAGGGATAAATACTAATCGTCCCTATGTCATCCTCCATGGCGGCACGGGTGCCGAGAATTCTGATGATGAGCCGTCCCAACTCTATCCCATCAAAAGCTGGCAATCCGTGGTGCAAGGCTATCAAGAACGCCAACCAGAGATACCCTTATTGATCGTGCAAGGCAATGATAATCAAGAATGGGTAGCATCTCTGGTGGCGGTTTGTCCTCAGCTGCAAGTCGTTACGCCCCAAGACGTGGGTCAACTGGCAGCCCTGATTGACGCAGCCCATTTAATGATTTGCGCAGATCGCGCCCCTCTACATTTGGGAGTGGCTTGCCATACAAGGCTAGTGGCGCTGTTTGGGGCTCTCGAACCCAGTCGTCATCTACCCAACCAGCCCTATTTCTCAGGTCTTAAATCCTTAACGAATCAGGTCGGAGATATTTCTCCTATTCAAGTCTTAGAGAAGATTTGGGAAGTTAGCTAATCCTGCTTTCAGATGGTTTGTCAGAAAGAACGTACTAATGACCGCTCAGTAGATGGCCATCATAGAATATATGTATCAGCGTGTTTTTCTAAGAGCTGGGATATTTTAGGAATCCGTATTTTAACCAGTGATTCACTTAATTCCAGTTGCCCACTAAGGTAAAGGAAGACCAATAGTAAGGATGAGTAAAATTAGCCTCGCCTGGCTCACGAATATTGGCAGGTAGTGAAATCTGAGTGGCATCTGACAAGACTAATTGACCATCGTTTGTAATGCGAACTTGGCCGTTGATCATGGCCATTTGGGTTTGCCGCAAAGCAGCAGACTTAGTGGGGGCTGTCTTCATGCTTTGATAAAACTCACTCATCAATCCCAAGGTTCCTTCATCACTGACATACCATAGGCTCCCCAAGGCAGATTTCACACCCGATTGAATCGCTAAGCCTGTAAACCCTAACTCAGCATCAATATTACCTAATGCTGTTTGGCAAGCACTCAAGACTAATAACTCAACAGTAGGCGTATCATTCCATTTGGATTGGGTTGCTATGTCACGTAAATCCTTGAGGGTCAGTTTGCCATCCCAAAGTTGAATGTAGGAGTTGTTGATGTTTCCTGAATTGAATTCAGCATGGGTCGCCAGATGAATAATATCAAATTGCTTCTCTTGCGTAAATTTCTTGAGGTTAGAGAGCGTTACATCTGGATCTAAGTACGATGCACCTTGCCAAATATTGTTAGCCAAGGTGGGAATCTCAACGCCAACGGAGGGTAAGGGAGATTGCCCCTCCACTGATTCGGTAATCCCCATAGCTAGAACTTGCTTACCACGGATAGAAGCATAGCGGGTATCCGTTAAGCTAAAACTAGGAATGAGCGCAATATTATACTTCTCCACTAGGAATTGTTGGCCGTCATGCAGGGCAGCAAGGGGGAGCGATCTCAACCCCTTATCCATAGAAAAAACAAGCGTATCAACCTTTTTCTGCTTTATTTCTTCTTCAAGTGGCGCAATAATCCATTCATGTAATTGCTGCGCCGACTTCAAATAACCTTTAGAGTTAAAGTCTACGGGTTCACTAATTTGCTGTCGAAAATCATCAGCAATTTTAGAGACCTTCTTCGAGGTCGCGTCAGGAACTTTTTTGATAGTGACAGTCGAACTATTGGGATCATCAGAACTAGGCGTATCTTGGCCAATCTGTATTTCCTCCGAAGCAGCAATTTGAATCCCTGATCTAGACTGACTCACCTCAGGATCACCTTGATTGGCAGTCACTAAAATAACCTGTAAGCCTTGTCCTGTTTGCTGCACATAGAGCAAGGCTGGATTTGTGTTGGTGGCGCGGGCTAACGCTGCTAACTGTTCAGACATTTCGCTCGACGAAGCGACTTCACCAAAGAATGGACCGAACTTACTGGCATAAGCACTGGTAAAGCCACCCTCCGTAGCTGCAACATCCTGAGGAGCACCTGTGGAGACAGATGATTCTGAATCCTTTGTGTCGACTTCAACTACCGGATTAATATCGGACTGATTGACATCGGACTGGTTTGTAGACGGAGGAAACTCTGTTTGGGCATAGCTAATGCGATTACCACTAGGGGTCACAGTCATGACGGCTGCAACCAACCCAATACCAGCAATCTTGATGAAGCGCATATTCACAATCTTATTAATTTTCACAATGCCACATCCTTGAAATGATCAGCTTCTGATACAGATTCACTCGACTTAGCCCCTTAGAAGCTGATGGCATAACCAATACCCACAATAAACCGGACACCATCCCCAGCGGTCCCTGTAATATCAGTCACAGCAGGGGTAATAATCAAAGGGATCTCGCGGAAAGGGCGGATAGACAACCCCAGGGATAAATCCTGACCGGACCATTCAGCAATCACATTCATCGGGTCAAACACTCGCAAAGCCACACTGCCAAAGACTCCAGGGGTATCACTATCTGTAAAAACATTACTTTCTGTGCGATAGCGACCCGTTCCAGCCCCAGCAGACAAATAAACGCGGCTAAATAGCTCCTCCGTATTTTCCTTTAAGATAAAGGTCTTGGACACTACACCATAGGGACTCGGGCCATCCACATCACCATCACCAATGCTAATGGCATCATTGACCCCCACGGCCACGGCCAGCAAATGCGGGAGTTGACGGTGGATCTTGAAACTAATAATGGCTCGCTCAAAGTCCTGCAAATCTGTGAGGGTTAGTCCTACATCTAAACCCACATATTTTTGGGCATCACCAAAGCCAATCCCTACCCCAAAAGCCCCATCAGCACTGTTTGAAAACCGAGTTCGATGTTGAACACCAAAGCCAACAGAGGCTTGCCGCCAGGACTTTCCATAGGCAGAGGGGGTCAGGATGGTAATACTGGGACTGTAAATTCTTTTAGGTGTCAATAGCTCTTGGCGTAAATCCAGGGGGGCTTCATCGGGGTTTGATGGTTGGATGCGCACAGTGGGCCGACGCCCAGCCGGTTCTACCTGAGAAGGTGGCTCAGGAAATTGAGCCAGTCTATCTGAGAATAGAGTCGGATTTGCTGGAACTGCAAGCATCTCCCTAGCATCAGCCCCCCTCGGCTTGGCAGTATATTGCTGTAGCGCAGGGGTTGAAATACTATCTTTGCCGCGGTCCTCTGGACTAAGCGGCACTGGGGGCGGAGAGATGGGCTTAGGGGATGCTGTGTTCTGCTCACCCAGAGTCTCTTGTTCAAGGCTCAGCTCAGCTTGCAGATCTTCTGCTTGTGATTGCTGAGGTTGTTGTTCTATGGGATTTGAGACTGCACTCGAATCAAGTCTAAACGGTAAGGACTGTAAATCATTTTGCTGTAGGGGATGATCAGGGACTGCCTTGGACCTATCTGCTAGCTCCAGAGAGTTCTGAGTCGAGAGATGGGGGCTAATTGAGGTTTGCTCTTCTGCCCAAGTATAACTTTGCAAAGATAGGCAGAAGGATAAAGAAAGAACACTCAGTTGGTAAAGAGATGAGGGCTTCAATGGCATCAATTTGTTCACAAGATCAGCTCAATAAGTGACATTTCTCTTATGCAGATTGAAAAGAATTTAGCTATCTCAAGATTAAATCACATTATTGAGCGTGATAATTTTTTTTATCAAGAGTCATTTCCTCTTAATTCTCTTCAGAAAACAATGGCTTTCTGTAGGCAGCTACCGTCAAAGAAAAGAATTCTAAAAATAGAAAAAACAAGCCTAAGCTATCACAGTAGCCCAAGCTATTTCATCGGCAGATCGAAGACAAGCAAGCATTCATTTAAAAAATTGCTGCACAGGCCATGGGGATAAAGAATAGAGTCACCAGAGATCATGGGACAATTGAAAATGATGCCAATTGGCAGATTAGACGAGCATCGCAGCAACTGGAAGCAAGTAAACTTACCAAGGGAACTCTGAGCTTGCCGCTTCTGTATAGATCACTATCCTGTAGCTGTCGTATGATCAAGACTAGTTATCAGGCCGAGAGTCCAGTTCATAGTTAATGAGTCTTTGATATGCCATCCACATTTACTGACCAGTCCCGCCAAAAGCTATTTTTTCGCAAGCTTCATCGCGCGCTCGCACCGATTATGTTGGGGCCCTTGCTATTAACCTTATTGACGGGGTCGGCCTTTCAGTTTGCTGAACTACTTGGCAAACAAAGTCAGTTTCGTTGGTTAATTCAGGCACATAAAGGGAACTTCGGTCCTTTGCACCTAGAAGTTATTTACCCTTTCTCAATTCTCTGGGGCTACTAGGGCTGACGATCACGGGTTTTTTAATGTGGAGACAGGTTAACCGACGGCCCCGACGGATCTCTTAGCTACACGAACTAAAACTGCTGACAACTCGACCGGCTCCACGGATCTGGTTATAGTAGGTAGAACTTACTTCATCCCCTAAGGCCGTCAGTCGATCAATCCCAATACCATTGCGACCTTGATCCTTGCCAGAACTATGGATATAGAGACCTTCGCCTAGATACAGGGCCACATGATTGGCTTTGTCCATGGGACCAAAGAAAATCAAATCTCCCGGTTGCAGGAGCGCTAAAAAAGACTCAATATCTTGGTCAAGAGAGCCAAGGGGCTGACAAAAAGCCTCTTGTTGATAGGCATCCCTAGGTAGCCAGATGCCCTGTTCAGCAAAAGCTCTTTGGACTAAACCTGAGCAATCGAAATCAGGGCCAAGGGTTCCTCCCCAGAGGTAACGGTTAGGCTGGGCCATCGCCTCATGGCTAAAGGCAATGACTTGAGGCAAGCGAAGTTCAATTTGGTCTTGTCTCAGGCAAGGGCTTTGATAGGGATGCAGAACTGGCTCTAAACTAGTGAGGACCTGAGGGTCAATCCAACCCGGATAGTTATCTTCGCAAAGACAAGCAGGAAAGGCATCCAAGGAGGTTGGATTGGTTTGATCATGAATGTAAACTTGCAGATATCGGCTAGGCCAAGCTTGGGTCGCTAAGGTGGTGAGCTTGGGTGAATCAAAGATATTCAAGGGCTGACAAACTTGATATTCAACCCGTTGTTGACTGCCTAACTGAGTATCTACAGAACTGCGTACAATCATGCCTGGCAACGCCAAAAAAGACTTATTTTTTACGGAGTCGATAGGTGATTCGACCCTTTGTCAAGTCGTAAGGGGTGAGTTCTACCTTGACGCGATCGCCCGGTAGGATCTTGATATAGTTGCGTCGGATTTTGCCAGAAATATGCGCTAGCACATTAAATCCGTTGTCCAAGTCTACGCGAAACATGGCGTTTGGTAAGGATTCCGTGACGGTTCCTTCCATCTCAATCGCATCTTCTTTAGCCAAACGGAAAATCCTCCTCGTGTTGGTAGTCAGTTGTCTCGCCCAAATTAGGCCCGTACAAACAAAGTATAGGGAACTATCGCAAATCTACCAAAGCCAATTTGATGCGCTGGCTTACCGTTTCAATGGTGGTATCGCCATCGATGTCCACCAGACAACCGCGCCCCCGATAAAAGGCCAAGAGTGGTTCTGTCTGCTGATGGTAAACCTGGAAGCGCTCTTTGATGATAGCTTCTGTATCATCTGGACGACCTCGACTCAGCATCCGAGAGATGAGTACTGCTTCAGAAACTTGGAGATTGATAACGCGATCGCAACCCTGCCCCATCTGCTCCAACAAAGCTTCAAGGGTTTCTGCTTGGGGAATCGTTCGGGGAAAACCATCCAACAGCCAACCCGAAGCAACATTCCCTTGGCCTAGCCGCTCCTCGACCATCTCAATCACCACCTGATCCGGCACTAATTGACCTTGATCGAGAAAATTCTTGACCTTAATCCCCAAGGGACTGCCGCTTGCAATAGCAGCTCGTAAAAGATCTCCAGTGGAAATATGAGGAATACCAAAATCTTCAGCTAGAGATACTGCTTGCGTTCCCTTTCCTGCTCCCGGTGGCCCAAACAGAATTAAACGAGCCACTACTGCTTTACCATCCCTTCGTATCTTTGAGAAATCACATAGGTCTGGATCTGCTTGGCAGTATCAATGGCCACACCCACCAAAATCAGCAAAGAGGTAGCCCCTAACCCCTGAAAAGTTTTGACATTGGTCGCTGTTTCTACTGCTGTGGGCACCAAAGCAATTGCTCCTAAGAACAAGGCCCCTAAGAGGGTTAAACGATTTAACACCCGTTCTACATATTCCGTCGTCGCTCGTCCAGGCCGAATACCTGGAATACCGGCCCCCATCTTCTTCAAATTCTGAGACATATCGACGGGATTAACCACCAAAGTTGAATAGAAGTAACTAAAGAAGATAATCATCGTCAAGTAAAAGATCACATAAATCCAAGGGATAGAACTATTAGGACTAAAGTAACCTGCGATCTCAATCACCTTATCATTCGCGTTAAACCGGCTAAGGTGCCTGGCAAAATCAACATTGCCGAGGCAAAAATAATCGGCATCACCCCGCCAGAATTCAGGCGCAGAGGCAAATAACTCTTCTGCTCTTGATAGAGCCGCCGCCCCACCTGTCGCCGAGCATAGACAATGGGTATTTTTCGCGTTCCCTCCTGGACAAACACAATCCCCCACAATCATCAACAGAAAAACTGTCGATAGGACAATGACGCCACCTACATTACCCGTTTCAGCGACTTTTATGGTGTCACTCAAGGACTTCGGCAAGCCAGAGACAATACTCAAGAAAATCAACAAAGAGGCGCCATTCCCCACCCCGCGCTCTGTGATGAGCTCGCTGACCCACATCACAAACATTGAGCCTGCAGTCAGGGCCACAATCATCTGGACAATAAACAGCGGACCTGGATTATAGACAACACCCTTCGCAGAATTCACCAAAATGGAGAAGCCAGTACTCTGGATTAAGGCCCAGGCCAGAGCCACATAGCGAGTAATTTGAGAAATTTTACGCCGACCGGCTTCACCTTCGTCTTTTTGTAACCGCTCTAAGGAAGGTATCGCAGCGGTCAATAATTGTAAAATGATGGAGGCATTAATAAAAGGAATAATTCCCAAGGCAAAGATTCCCAGCGCAGAAAAACCGCCACCTGAAAAGAAATCTAAAAAGCCAAATACAGGATTACCGGCAAAGGCGGTCTGAAATGCGGCTCGGTCAATACCGGGCACGGGCAAGAAAATTCCCAAACGCACCAAAATTAATAAGCCGATGGTGACAAAAATTCGCCCACGCAGACCAGCAGCTTGGGCCATCTGCGCGAATGTTTCTTGGGCTGTGGGGGTTTTACCTCGGCTAACCACCATGTCAGAGATACCTCTCGTTAAAAATGCCAATCACAGATCTTATTTAGAACCAGTCACTTCAAAGCTACCACCCACCGTCGTAATTTTATCGATCGCAGATTGGGTCGCCGCTGCCGCCTCAACCGTCAAGGCCACCGTCAACTCACCCTCTCCTAAGAGCTTAAGCGGACCATCATTACTCGTAACAATCCCAACCTCCATCAAAGAAGCCAGCGTCACCTTAGACTTTGCCTTTAAAGTATTAAGCTGGCCTACATTAATCGTAGTGTATTGCTTCTGATTAATCAGCGTGAAATGCTTTAGTTTGGGTACCGACGATAGAGAGGGTTTGCCCCCCTCAATCCAG
>JAAUUW010000123.1 GCA_012030735.1 Acaryochloridaceae cyanobacterium SU_2_1 | reverse complement strand
GGAGGTTAAGTCAGTGAAGCTATTGTTAGTGGAAGATGATGAACGAATAGCTGAGGCTCTTGCCGAAGATTTGAGTGATCAATATTATGCTGTCGATATTGCCAATGATGGGTTGGTGGGCTGGGAGCTTTTAGAAGCCTTTACCTACGATTTGGTGCTGTTGGATATTCTGCTGCCGAGCTCGTGGATGGACTTGCCTTGCGCAATGCGCGATCGCGGTTTTAAGATTCCGGTGTTGATGCTCACAGCCCGCGATACGATCAGCAACAAGGTGGATGGCTTAGATGCGGGTGCTGATGATTATGTGGTTAAACCCTGCAGTTTAGAAGAACTATCTGCTAGAATTCGAGCCTTGCTGCGCCGTGGGCCGATGACAACACCTCCCATCTTGGAATGGGGAGCGTTGCAACTTAATCCCAATACCTGTGAAGTTTTTTTCAAAGAGAAACTGATTCCCCTAACCCCTAAGGAATATAGTTTATTAGAGCTATTTTTGCGCAATAGTCGGCGGGTCTTTAGTCGCGCTCAAATTTTAGAGCATCTTTGGGCCTACGAAGTGTTGCCCGAAGAAGATACTGTGAAGGCTCATATCAAAGGACTTCGGCAAAAATTAAAGGTGGTGGGGGCTCCTAGTGATTTAATCGAGACGGTGTATGGTTTTGGCTATCGTCTTAAACAGATTTCGTAACCCAGTTTTTCAACGGTTGCGGTTGCGGTTATTGCTGTCCTACTTAATTGTAATGGCGGCGATTTTGGCTTTTTTTGGTGCTCAGGTGTATTTGTTCGTGACTCGCCGCCTGTATGACCAGGTGGATTCTGAGCTTCAAACCTTAGCGCAGTCAGCCACTTTATCTCTTTCTGAGATTAAGAAAGATGGTAAGAAATACTTAGATAGGGTGGATGAGGTGCCATGGCGAGATATTTTTAATCGCGATCGCAATAGCTTGGAATGGTTCAGTGCCGATGGTGAGTTATTGGCCCGCAAAGGTGTCATTACCCTGCATTTACCACCGCGCCTCAAGGAGCAAGATATCTTAATTAAAGGACAAACAGCATACCAGATCCGAGCCTTTACCATCTCTGTTCACAGTGATAGTGATAATGACGGCAAAAGTCTGCAAGGACCATTTTTAGAAGGGTATATCCGCGCCAGCCAGTCCGTTGATTCGATTCAAGAGGCTCAAGACCGGTTACTTTGGGGGTTGAGTATTGGCGGTGTAATGGCCTTGGGCTTGGTGGGAATTGGCGGCCTATGGCTGACGGAGCGATCCTTGCAGCCAATCGAAGAGAGTTTTCTGCGCCTCAAACAATTCACTGCCGATGCCTCCCATGAGTTGCGCACTCCTCTGACGGTCATTAGAACCTCTGTGGATGTCATGATGAACCATCCAGAGCGTATTCATCCCAAGGATGCTCGTAAAATAGATGCCATCTCTGGGGCAACTGCCCAAATGAATCGCTTAGTCGAAGACTTACTGTTTTTAGCTCGCACAGATAGAGCAGTTCCCACGGCCCGTCGCGAATGGACTAGGGTGGCCTTAGACGAAGTGCTGAAGGATCTCTTAGATTTCATGGAACCGGCCGCGCAGGCGAAGGACATTGAGTTGATTGCCCAGGGGCTATTACCCATGTCTCTAGTGGGAGATGCCATGCAGTTAGCCCGACTCTTTGCTAATCTACTCCGCAATGCCTTGCAGCATACCCCAGCAGGCGGCACTGTGGTGTTAGCGGTCAGCCGCCAAAATCAAGTCACCGTCATTAGCATTGAGGATACGGGCGTTGGAATTTCTCGCGAACAAATTCCCTTTATTTTTAATCGGTTTTATCGGGCCGATGAGTCAAGATCCCGCCGACAAGGTGGCGTGGGCTTAGGGCTTGCGATCGCACAATCAATTGCCTATCTCCACAAGGGGAAAATTACGATCAAGAGTCAACTGGGCGTCGGTAGTTGTTTCCGAGTTCATTTGCCCACAGTCCAAATGGGAACCGTTGCTAAACCGCTGAGGATCAAGTCTTCTCCTGATCAGGTGAGCGTTTGAGAGGATATGATCTGCTTTAGTGACAACATTATGAAACTGTAAGATAGTTGAGAACAGTGGATTCAAGATCCAAAGAGTATTCTGATGGTTGCTAGATAGCACTATTATTCTTGACCCATTTCTTATGGGCTCATGTTTCCTTTGGCTGTCGAGTCAGAATGTTGGGCCTGAATCTCCAACTATGTCAACCAATGCACATTTGCTTGAAGTACCTATATATTGATTTGATGAGTAGTGACATTCCTTCAGATCCTGAAGCTTAGCGATTCTCATCTACTTATGCCCGATTCAGAATCTTCATTGCTATGACTACGACCTTACATCCGACTCCGACCCAATTGCCCCCCTCTGATCATGAATTTGCCGAGGTAATCCATCGCTTAGAAGCAGGAGGAGCGATGCTACCCGACACCCCCGACAATCTCAAGCAGATTATTGGTCTGTACAAAGCCTATGCAGTTCCAATGGACTTCTATTGGCGGGACTTGCTCTATATTGCTGAGCAAGTATTTCTTGATCCCTTGCCCTTCTTCAAGTACTTCTTACCGCGAGAATATCTAGATCTTCATAATCATTACGCCGGAGAAGATGCTGACCTGCGGATTTGGAGAGGGGAAGCCACAGCCCACCCAGAACTGCTGGCCTTTATAGAAAAGGGGGAAATCAACAAAAAACTACCCAAGCTATTGCACCACCTATGGCATGACCGCATCAATATGGAGTTTGCTGAAATATGTATGCAGGCTATGTTCTGGCATCGAAATATGGGGGGACAATTTGACCCCTACTTGGACACCGATGAGTATCGTGCCAATGCCGATCGCGCCATTAAAGCTTATTTTCGGGGCAATCCTTTAATGCTTGGGCTGTATAAGCTTTTTCCTGAGATGTTTTTGGAGCAGGTGCGGCAATTATCTTATTACTCCAATTTGGGTTTGTTTTGGGAAGTGATGGCCCCGGTCTTTTTCGAGATGTCTGATCTCTATGACGAAGGCAAATTAACCACTGTGCCGGAGGCGATGAATTTTTGGTGAATGGCATTTTTGCCATTGCTGGTCGGCCTATCTATCACCATGTTTATATTCGCGGGGAATGTTATGAGATTATTCCTAAATCGAAGGGGTTTATGTGGCTATATGAGGCGGCCCTGCCCTATGTGGAAGCGGTCTTTTATCGAACTTCTCCCTTCCGAGGCACAAAATCTTACAATGCTCAGGCCAAACAAGTGCCAGCCCGCCAAGAGGATTTTCACTATGGCATTCTCTATGCCGATGTTTTTCCCGTTGGCTCTGCCGGCATTCCACCTACTTTGCTGATGCAAGATATGCTCCATTTCTTGCCCCCCTATTTGGTGGAGTATTATCAGCAATATTGCCGGGGAGAGGATGACATGCTGGTGCAACTGGGAATTTCCTTTCAACGGTCGATGTACTGTGTGACCTCTGCTGTCATTCAAGCCTTGCGCCAAGCTCTGCTCTATCCCTTGGATGACCCAAATCCTGATCATTTGCTGGCCAATCGTCAATTTTTTGAAAGCCAGCTGGATCGGTTTAAACGACCTGAAGCACGATTGCGAGCGATTCAGAATCAGGAGTATCGCTAAACCGGTTGATCTTGGTCTTTGTTGTCTGGAGTTATACGAGATGGCTGATATTGTTGATATTGCGGTGAGTGCGGAGAATTTTTCCACCTTGGTGGCTGCTGTACAAGCGGCAGATCTTGTGGACACTTTAAAAAGTCCTGGTCCCTTTACGGTGTTTGCACCAACGGATGATGCCTTTGCCCAATTACCACCTGGTACTATTCATACCCTGCTGCAAAATATTCCCCAACTGAGTCGAATCCTCACCTTTCATGTGGTGCCGGGTAAGCTGATGCAAGCTGATCTACAACAGAGGGAGGCCGTTGTTTCAGTGGAGGGTTCACCGATTCCTATAGGGAAGTCAGAGGCTTTTGAGATCAAGAATGCCACGGTTGTGGCAGCGGATATTGAAGCAGACAATGGTGTTATCCATGTTTTAGATCGAGTGATGTTGATGGGCTAGGGGGGGCAAGCTATGGGATCTTCTTTGGTCAGTCTACCGAAGAAAATTGGGCTATGAAGGGCGATCGCTTCCAAGAATTTCCCTGCTGGCAAGCGCTTTGCAGTTTTTTGCAGGCTAATGTCAAGACCGCTCAAGATCGCTAGCTGACAACCTGTTTGACAGATTCAGAATAATGGGTCAGTCAACTGCTAAAATCTGCTCCATCATTCCTTGGGCTTGGGACGCATATCCTCCCCCAAAGAGATTGAAGTGATTGAGAATATGGTAGAGGTTATAAAGAATCTGGCGTTTTTCATAGCCCTTTTCTAGGGGCCATGCTTCTTGATAGCCTTGATAGAAGGCTGCAGGAAAACCACCAAAGAGTTTTGTCATGGCGATATCTACTTCTCGATCACCATAGTAAACTGCTGGATCTAGAATAATAGGCTGCCCAGTGCGACTAAAGGCTGCATTGCCAGACCAAAGATCGCCATGGACTAAGGCCGATTGGGGCTGATGGTTCGCTAAAATTTCGGGAATTCTAGCCAGCAGGGTTTCTCCACGGGTAAAATGACCACCTCGTCTTTGGGCTAGTTGAAGTTGATACCCCAACCGATGGTGAGTATAAAACTGAGCCCAATCCTCCATCCATGGATTGAGTTGAGGAGTAGCGCCGATCGTATTATTTTGGTGCCAACCCCATCCTTGGTCGCTACTATGGCGATGCATTGCTGCTAGTTGCTGCCCCATCTTCCTCCAGCTTTGCTGATCTCCCTGCCCGAGGGCAATCCATTCTAAGATTAAGTAGCTTTGGTCTCCGGTGATGCCCCATCCCAGAGGTTGGGGAACTCGAATGCTCTGGCAATTGTGAATGGCTTGTAAGCCAAGGGCTTCAGCCTCAAACATTCCCACTTTGTTGGCTGTATTCAGTTTGACAAAATAATCTTGCTGGCCATCACTGAGGTGATAGGTCTGGTTAATGTTACCCCCACTGATGGGGATGCGATCGCGAATCACAAACTCACGTCCCGTTAATTGCTCAATCTGTTGCTGAAGATCGGCCCACATCTAACAATCACCCCAAAAAACAAAATATTACCCCTTAAAACTGCTCATAGGAGTGAATCACCAAGAAATCATCACAGATGGCTTTTGCTGCAAACCGCCACAGGCAGGTGATCACTCAAGGCTTGATCACCTACCCATAGTAAGGAAGACTGGACCAACCAAATGGACTTAATCCGTTCTTCTTTTTTCTCAGGAATCTAAAAGCTTTCTATAGTTCGCTGCCTTGCTAGCGAGTCTTAACTCATTTTGACAGAGCCTTTCATTAAGATGGGAGGTGATTAGCAAGAGCCAAGACCGCTAGGTCAAGTGACCTACATTCTAGGATAGGAAAAACCCATGAATACTCCTGATAGCACTCCCTTGCAACTCAGCTATGATTTTGCCCTTGACCGAGACTGTACAACGCTCTCGCGTCATGTCTTAGCGCAATTGCAAAGTTTTGGCTCCGATGCGCAAGACTTAAGTGCCCTGATGACTCGAATCGCCTTAGCGGGAAAACTCATTGCCCGTCGATTAACTCGAGCGGGCTTAGTGGAAGGGGCATTGGGATTTACAGGAGATATCAACGTTCAGGGCGAAGCCGTCAAGCGGATGGATATCTATGCCAATGAGGTCTTTATTGCCGTCTTTAAGCAAAGTGGTCTAGTCTGTCGATTGGCCTCGGAAGAGATGGAGAAACCCTACTATATTCCCGAAAACTGCCCTATTGGTCGGTACACACTGCTCTACGATCCTATTGATGGCTCGTCTAATGTGGATATTAATCTGAATGTAGGGTCAATTTTCTCCATTCGCCAGCAACTGGGCGACGATCCTGAGCAAACGGGTGCAGACTTGCTGCAAGATGGCCATCAGCAGTTAGCGGCTGGGTATATCCTCTACGGCCCGAGTACGGTGTTAGTCTATTCCATTGGCAAAGGAGTTCATGCCTTTACCCTAGATCCTAGCCTGGGAGAGTTTATCCTATCTGCGGAGGATATTACCCTCCCCTCCCATGGCCCTGTCTACAGTGTTAACGAAGGCAATTTATGGCAATGGGACGAAGCTCTGCGTGACTTCACCCGCTATGTTCATCGTCATGAGGGCTATACGGCCCGCTATAGTGGGGCCTTAGTGGGTGACTTTCACCGGATTCTTCTGCAAGGGGGGGTATTCATTTATCCCGGCACCCTCAAGGATCCTAAGGGTAAGCTGCGGTTACTCTATGAATCTGCGCCCTTGGCTTATTTAGTAGAGCAAGCCGGCGGCAAAGCTAGTGTCGGCCAACAGCCTCTGTTAGATGTAATTCCTGATCATCTCCATGCTCGTTCACCCTTGATTATCGGCAGCGTAGAAGATGTGGCTCTTGTCCAATCCTTTATTGAGGATAGAAGCCGCCAAGCCCAGGAAGAACGCCTGCTCGAGAAGTAATATTTTTCTAGGAATTTTTTGATCGATTCTCAATTTTCATGGAACCTCCCCCATCCTGTTTTCTCCTGATCCAGTCAAAATTGCCTGACCAATAGAGTCAATGGTGATGTTCACAAGGTTCTACCTGTCAATCAGTTAAGGAGTCAATCATGACCACAGTGAATCATGTTTTAGAAATCAAAGACTTCGGCCAAAGTATCTGGATGGATAACCTAAGCCGAGATCTGATTGTCTCTGGGGAACTCAAGGAGATGATCGCCAGCAAAGGCATTCGCGGAATTACCTCTAATCCAGCTATTTTTGAAAAGGCGATCGCAGGCAATGCCACCTACGACACTGATATCGAAGCAGGCATTCAAGCCGGAAAATCAGTGCTCGATATTTATGAGTCCTTGACCTTTGAGGATATTCGCAATGCCTGCGATATTTTCAAATCTGTCTACGAGCAAAGCAATGGCCTCGATGGATATGTCAGCATTGAAGTTCCCCCCAATATTGCTAACGACACACAAAAAACCATTGAGCAAGCCCGACGCTATTACCAAGAAATTGATCGGGCTAATGTCATGATCAAAATCCCAGGGACTACAGCAGGGTTACCTGCCGTGGAGCAAGTGATTGCCGATGGCATTAATGTCAATGTCACCTTGTTGTTTTCAGTGCAGAGCTATATTGAGACAGCTTGGGCCTATATCCGAGGGTTAGAAGCCCGCCTCGCCAAGGGTCAAGATCTGAGTAAGACTGCTTCCGTGGCTAGCTTCTTCTTGAGTCGAATTGATTCTAAGGTGGATGGCTTAGTGGATCGACAACTCCAAGCCTTAGGCAAGGACCAGGCTCAGCTTACCGCTCAGTTGCAAAATATTAAGGGTAAAGTCGCCATTGCCAATGCCAAAATCGCCTATCAAGAATATAAAAAGATCATCCAGAGCGATCGCTGGCAAGTATTATCTGCCAAGGGTGCCATGATTCAACGTCTGTTATGGGCCAGCACTAGCACCAAAAATCCTGACTACAGTGATGTCATGTATGTAGATGAACTGGTGGGGCCAGATACTGTGAATACCTTACCTCCAGAAACCATTGAAGCCTGTGCCGATCACTGTGATGTAGACAGCCGAATCGAGACCAATCTAGCCGCCGCCCAATCGCTAATTGCCAGTTTATCTAGCCCAGAGGTCAAGATAGATCTAGATCAAGTGATGGCAGAACTTTTAGATGAGGGCATTGATAAATTTGTGCAGCCCTTTGAATCGCTATTACATTCCCTGGAGGAGAAGGTAGAGCGCTTAGCTGCAGCCTGAGCGTAGTTGGGTGATGTTGCCATCTATAACGAGGGAAGTGCAATCAATAGATTCTTCCTTCGATGTTTGGTGCTCAGCAATGAACTGTGAGAAATCAGGCCATCTCTTGTCTCATATGGTTTTTATCTCATAACAGGTCTATTATTTTGGGGCGATCTGAAGGACTCAACTCTTAGGCGGCTTTATGTTGATAGCGGCGATTCGGTGCTCAACAGATGTCAGCAAGGGACGTCAGCTATTACTATCAAACTAGCGCTGCGTTGTTTTAGTGACCAAAATCATGACTGAAGATCGATCCCTCACGACCTCTACCTCCAGCCCTTCCTTCTCAGAGCAGTTGCCCAATCAGATGTTGACAACAGAGCAACATCGCCAAAAAATGCAGCGGCGTAAGCAGGTGCAAGATCAACGGGTGGCAGCGCGATCGCAACAGAAGGGGTTAATCATCGTCCATACAGGTAATGGCAAGGGCAAAACCACCGCCGCATTGGGAATGGTGCTCCGGTGCTTGGGGCATGGTTATCGAGTCGCGATTATTCAGTTTCTTAAGGGAGCATGGCAGCCAGCGGAGAAGGCGGTATTAGGTCAATGGCCCGATCAATTAGTGTTTCAAGCGATGGGAGAAGGCTTTACCTGGGTCACCCAAGATCGAGATCGCGACCGAGCCAATGTCGAAGCTGCTTGGCAGCAAGCCTTAACCTATATCCAAAATTCTGAATATCAATTGGTCTTGCTAGATGAGATTAATATTGCCCTCAAACATGGGTACCTAGAACTAGATGCCGTCCTCGAAGGGCTAGCGTCGAAACCCCCAGACACTCATGTGATTCTGACAGGACGCGGTGCACCCCCTGGCTTAATTGAGCAGGCCGATCTTGTCACCGAAATGACCCTCATCAAGCATCCCTTCCAAGAACAAGGGGTAAAGGCCCAACCTGGCATTGAATTTTAAGGAGGATTCCATGGTAAAAACTGTCTCATCCCCATTCGAGTTGAAATCTAATTCACAACGACCTTGGCGAAGCCTAGGTGCCGATGTCATCTTAGTGGCCTTGGTGGCTGGTCCAATCGCCGCTCCCTTTTTAGCCTCCGTTACCCTACCCCTCTTGCCCCAAATTGCTGAGATTATCTATTTTATGGGTAACCATGTGTGCCCCCAATCCGAGATGGGTTTACCCCTGGCACCGCCCTATCTGATGGCAATCTGTATGCGGTGTTTTGGCACCTTGTTGGGCCTGGTGGTCATGCGCTATCTCTATCATCTCAACGAGGGTAAGGCTCCCTATTGGCTGCATCGCTACGGCATCGTGGGCCTGCTGCTTTGCCTGGGCTTTTGTTTGGTGTATCCCTTTGAGCTCTATGCCCAGTATTGGGGCTGGTGGCGCTATAGCAATGGGGTGGTGACATTGTTTGGGTTAGTGTCGGGGCTAGGATTGGGGGCTTACATTATGCCTCTCCTTCATCGCCCCAACCTCGACCTCAGAAAAATATGACAGTGCGACAGGACAGCAAACAGGGGTTTGGACAGTAACGTTTCTTGGTTGACAAGGGCTGGGCAAGGTCTCGGTAAACTTTGGCTGGCTCTGGGTCTAGCCCTTAGTCTGGCCTTGATCTTGGGGTTAGGCCAACCCGTCAGTGCCGAGCCAGTGACTTTGAGTGTTTTGGTGGCGGCCTTTGAGGTGCCAATCTGGCAGCCCTTAGTGACTGAATTCGAGGCAAGTCATCCCGATATCCATATTGAGATCATTGAAGGGCCCAGCACTTCCAATATGGTGGAAGATTTGTATGTGTCCGCCTTTTTGCTCGGTAATGTGCCCTACGACTTGGTGTATATGGACATTACCTGGGTGGCTAAGTTTGCCGCTGCAGGTTGGCTGCAGGATTTAAGCGATCGCGTCACCCCCGATC
>JAAUUW010000122.1 GCA_012030735.1 Acaryochloridaceae cyanobacterium SU_2_1 | reverse complement strand
AGAACCCGTATTCTGGGGTTTATCGAATACTTCAACCGTACGATGGCAAAGCCTTTTCAATGGACTTATAAGGGCAAGCCCTTAACCGCTTAAATAGTTGATGGACTTAAGCCAAGCTGTACTAGCCACAAGCTAAAATCAGGAGAACACTACCTAGGCCTCTCTCCGAGCAATAGTTTGAGCAAAAGGCGGCACCAGATTCGAACTGGGGGTAAAGGCTTTGCAGGCCCCTGCCTTACCACTTGGCTATGCCGCCACTCAATTCGCAAAAAAGCACTGCATCATCAGAACTTGCTTCTGTTAGGGTAACAAGATCTTAAGCAGTACGGCAAGAGTCAACCATAGCATGGTTTGAGAGACGCTTGGCAGGATTCATGGATAGAAATAAGTCCTGCGGCAGAATATAGTTATTCAACGGTGCTAAATATCACAAAAATAGCCCCATCCCTTGAACCGCATATCAGTGAAGCCAGATGTAAACGTCTGGCAAAACAAGGCAGAAAGTTGATAGGTGATGAACCACTCAGGGCAGAGGATGAAAGTAATTATAGATTTGCTGCGCTAAATGGGGACCAATAGAGGAAACCGTCATCAGCTGCTGAGGATCGGCCTCACGAATATAGTCAATAGAGCGAAAAGCTGCTAGCAATTCCTTTTGACGATGGTGACCCAACCCAGGAATGTCATCAAGCCTGGATCGTCGCATTCGATCTAGGCGTTTTTGGCGGTGAAATGTAATCGCAAAACGATGGGCTTCATCCCGGAGGCGGCGCAGTAGTTGCACCGATGGTTGTTCCGCCTGAGTATTCAGTGGCTCACGGGCACCCGGTCGGAAGATTTCTTCTCGTTGCTTGGCGAGGCTGATCACCTGTAAGTCACCCAGAACATCAAGTTTATCCAAGGTGGCAACCACGGCCGACAATTGACCTTTACCACCATCAATCACCACTAAATCAGGCCAATCAGGATTGCCCCGGCGAGACAAGTGAGGGTCTTCATGATATTGGCGAAAGCGGCGATGTAACACTTCCGCTAGGCTAGCAAAATCATCGGAATGACCAGCCCTGACCTGGGGATCTCGGATTTTATAACGGCGATATTCTTGCTTGGCTGGCAACCCATCCATAAAAACCACCCGCGAGGCCACCGCATCTGCCCCTTGAATATGGGAAATGTCATAGCATTCGATCCGATGAGGTAATTGCCCCAGATCCAAAAGTTTGGCGAGATCTTGGAGGGCTTGATTGTTGCGATCGCGACTCTTCTGCGTCCGTTCTAATTCATACTGAGCATTGCGCGCCACCATCTCAATCAGCTCCGCCTTCCCCTGGCGCTGCGGACAGACAATCGTCACTTTACGACCCTTGCGGGTGGTCAGATAACTCTCCAAAACCTCCCTTTCCGGCAGTTCCGTTTGCACCAGTACCTCGATGGGCAACTCCACAGCCTCAGCCTTGGCATAATGAGATTCCAGCACATGCTGCAAGATGGCCCCCAGGGAACCCGATTGAGCATCCGCCACAAATCCTAACCGACCCACTAACCGACCAGAACGCATCTGAAACAACTGCACAGCCGCAGAATGACCATCGGCGGCCAAGGCAATGGCATCTCGCGACACCGTATCATCGGGCAGCACCATTTTTTGATCGACCCCCAGGGTTTGCAGCCCCTTAATCTGATCCCGCAGTCGAGCCGCCGACTTCAAAATTTAAATCTGCTGCGGCCTGCTCCATCTGTCCCGTCAAGGTGGCAATTAACTCAGTGGTGCGACCTTGGAACACCATCACCACTTTTGCAAGGTTTGCCGATATTCTGCAGGGGTAATCAACCCTTGGCAAACCCCTGGGCAGCGACCCATCTCATAGTTTAAGCAAGGCCGATCCTTAAACAGAGGTTTACGGCGTTGACGCAAGGGAAATAAGCGTTGCACCAACCTCAATGTTTGCCGCAATTGCCAAACATCCACATAGGGACCGTAATATTTATCTTGAGCTGCACCTAGATTGCGCTTACGGGTAATAAACAATCGTGGATAAGCCTGAGACCAAGTCACACAAAGGTAGGGATATTTTTTATCATCCTTGAGCAAAACATTGAAATGGGGCTGATGCTCCTTAATTAAATTGGCTTCTAGGGCCAAGGCCTCGGCCTCAGTATCGGTGACGATAAACTCAATCTCAGAGACTTGATGCACCATCAACTCAATGCGAGGAGGGTGATCTTCAATTTGCCGAAAATAAGAGCGGACCCGGCTCCTCAGTTTTTTAGACTTGCCAATATACAGGATGTCGTCTTGGGCATCCCGCATGAAATAGACCCCCGGCTCTAAGGGAATTTCTTGAAGTCGAGCTTCTAAGCGATCGCGATCCTTCAGTAGCGTAGCCATAGCAATTGTCACAACAGCTCTTGAGCCTCACGCAATAGACTGAGCCTCATCCATCATCCAAAAATCTGCCCAATCTAGCCACCAGTTCCCAGAGACAGACAAAGCTAGCCTAACCCAAAAGAACCTCACCCCGACGATAGAGTTCACGGGCATAATCAGTCCAAGTCCCTTGCCCCCAATATCGGAAACAACTTGTCTCTAGCAATAAGGTATACAGTAAAGCCTCTTGAAAGTGGGGATCTTGAGTCACTGCCGGGTCAGCTTGAACCAAGGTATCGTATTTCTGATGGAAGCGGGCACTCAATGCATTCATTGGTTCCAAGACATTTTCATATCCCTTCACCCAACTCAAGTCATCGGTCCAAGATGCCCCATCCATATGAAACTGATCATCCCTAGCCTTGAGATCTGCAATCGCTTGCTCCACCTTCGCCGGGGTCAGTTCTTCCGTTCCCAATTGTTGCCAGATTCGATGCTGGCCAGCGGCTTGACAACTCGGAAAATCCTCGGGGTTAACACCCGCATCGGCAAGCAACTCTAAGTATTCAGTACCATTCACCCCCCTAACTCCAGCACCCCTTTGATCCTTAAGACCATGCCAAACCGGTTGAAAATCTCTGGCAAATTCATTCATCATCACGCCGCCGTTTTCACCATCAGCAATTTGGGTCACACAGCAGGGTACCATCACCCCACCAATGGATTGCCGACCTCGCCCCTTGGCTTCGTGATAGGGCTGCATCTGAGCCACCAGCTTAGTATCTGAGCCCTGGGTTTTGATTAAGACAGTGATACTAATTGTCTCACCGACAGAATTCCGAGCCACTAAACGGTTCGGAATATACTTATCGTCATGACCAAGACCACCGCCATCTAGCCGTTCCACAGAATGCTCCTGCACCATCAACCAGCGATAACCACATTCCTTAAGGGCCTTGATATACGCAAACAAAGTATCAGGGTGATTGGGCAAATGCATCTCCGGTGGAGAAAAACCCTTGACACGTCTGAGGGCTTGATCGCCAAACAAACTGGCAAAATGCTGCTGCCAAGCTTGAATCTGTAGCTTCAGATCAGGAATAGGGGTAGAGGGCACCACCGCATGACTCCACATCGTCCCCAACCATTCCACATAGGGTTGATACTGAGGGTCACAGGTCAGGCGCTTCAGGTTATTGAGAATTTCTTCTCGGCCAATTTGTGTCAAGCCCCAGAGCAAATTGCCCGAATAATCAAGCATAATCCGAGGCGAACAGCCTTGGCTCACTAGCTCTGGAATAAAGTCACCCATGCGGCTATAGCACCATGCAAAGGCATCCGCGTTGTGATTATCTCCCTCTGCAGGATGCTCAAACATATATTGCAGATTGCTAATTAGCTGCCCCTCACCCCCTGCTGGAATCGTGGGTTGATGCATATGTAAGGCACAGGCAAAACCTGCCACCATGTTTTCTAAGCAGAGATCCGTCTGGGGTAAGAAAATAGGATCGCTATGATTGACCAAAAGGGAAATTTCGGCTTCACGACCGGCTAAATGGGGCAAAATAGCCCCAAGAGAGGCTCGATCCAGTGAATCGATAGCAGGAGTAGTGATGGGCATGGATATGATTGAGTTATTCCTCAAGAGCGCTTAGCGGTTTCATTCTTAGGTGTTGCTGGCAGGGCCGTCGGTGCCAGATTTCGTTTCTGGTAAGAACCAATAGACTGCTGCAGCGTTGAAATTGCACGCATATACTGAGGATCACTGGCAGTTGCTTTCAAGCTCGGATCTCGGTTTAAAACTTCCAATTGCTCTGGATTCAATCCCACGGCAATATCCGGTTGAATCCCCTTACGGCTAATATCAGTGCCCTTCGGGGTGTAGTAATGGGAAACAGTGATCGCTAACCCAGAGCCATCGGATAATTGATGGACAGATTGGACTAAGGCTTTGCCAAAGGTTGAAGTTCCCACCACCTTAGCCCGTTGATTATCTTGCAAGGCTCCTGTGAGAATTTCACTAGAGCTAGCAGAGTCGCCATCCACCAGCACCACCAAGGGAAGCTCCGTTAAAGCAATGGAATGGGCAGCAATATTTTCCCTATGGCCTTGGCGATCAACGGTTTGCACAATCAGGCCATTGTTGAGCCACATTCCAGCGATATCGATGCTGGCACTCAAGAGGCCCCCAGGATTGCCCCTTAAATCGAGCACGAATCCATCGACCTGCTCGCCTTGTAGCCGTTGAATCGCCATGCGCATTTGCTCTGAAGCATGGGCGCTAAATTCTTGGAGGCGGATATAACCAATTTTATGGCTGCCCTCTTGCTTGATACTAGACTCAACGGTGGGTAACTCAATGACAGCTCGTTTGACGGTCACCAAAAATGGCTTTTGTCCGGCTCTGCTAATCTGCAGTTTCACCGCCGTATCGGATTCACCCCGAATCATCTCTGACGCAGTTTTGATGTCCATCATGGCGGTTTGGCGATTATCAATGGCCAAGATTTGATCCCCCACTTGTAAGCCAGCCTTAAAGGCTGGCGCATCTGGAAGCAGCTTGACGACTACGATCGCTTTAGTTTCCTCACTTTGCTGCATATGAATACCAATCCCCGAGAGTTGACCAGAGGTTTGGGTTGTCAAAGCCAGGAATTCTTGCGGGGCCATAAATCGAGTGTAGGGATCTTCTAACTCGGCGAGGGCCTGACGGAGCGCAGTATATGCTTGATCGCGCGATGTATAGTTGCGATTGAGCAGCGTTTGACGGGTGGCTTGCCAATCTCGATGATTAAAGGTGCCATCCACATACCAATGATTTACTAATTGCCAAGCTTCATCCAGAATGACTTTAGGGCTATCTTCAAGGGCAGCTTGAGCCGGGCGATCTAAGACGGGCTGAAGACAAGACAATGTTGCCAAAGAAAGCAAGAAACCACTCCACAAAGAAGAGGGGCGCTTAGCCGAAGAATCAATTTTCATATATGCCTTACAGGTTGAGGAGATGGAGCAATGTTTAACCTTATGGAGAAGCTGCTAGGCCCGTAGCCCTAGTAAATCAGAGTTTAAGTCAAATGAGCTTCATGCTGAGAGGCGATGCTCGGTTATGGGATATGTGATGGCTATTTTTACTAGCATAGACCGGACAACCCTTGATCAACCATATTGATAAGGACTTTTGTCAATAATTTTCATGAGTTGCCATCAGCTACCAGCGCCTGATGTTCTGGCTAGCTCCCGCAGGCCAGCCTTGACAAGACCAGCACAGAGTAGATGGGCACGGCCTTTGCCAAATCGGATACTCAAACTAGGCGAATCAAAGATCTCTTCACAAACAATACATCGAGGTCGATTAGATCGACTGAGGGAAGAGTGCTGAATAAGACGTTTACGTCGAGGGCGTCGTCGAGGTGCCATAGCGCTGTCCATCTTGAATGAATTCAACCTGCTGCCATTTTATGGCATTTAACTGAAAGCTAGGACAATTCAGGTCCGTATACTCTCAATCCGGCATTAGATTGCATAGCATAAATCTAAAGTCAGCAAGGCTTACAGCCTATTTAAATAGCTAATCTTGGAGCGGGAAGGGTGTCGTTGCTTGTGAGCGCCAAGAATTTGTCTCCCTGTTGTAAGGCTGGACATAAGGCGATCTTCCGCTTAGAGGTTCTCTGCAGAATGCGATCGCGGCGAATTTAGACAGTCCCTAAACGTTAACCAAAACATAGCAACAACTAAAATGTTCCCAGTCTTATCCCCCATTTCTCAGAATCACTGACAAATTATTGCTCGGCATCTCTATAACCTGATGCAAACTTAATCCTTGCCCTGAGGCTATATCCACCACCTGATCCAAATCACGCACCCCCCATTCAGAATTTTGACAGTGCAAAAAATCATCAAAGGCAGCGTTGCTTGGGGCTGTATGGATGCCCTGCTGCTTAAAAGGACCATATAAATACAATAGACCCCCAGCAGGCAGTAACTGAGCCGCACCTGCCATTAACCCCAAGGTTGCTGCCCAAGGAGAAATATGGATCATATTGATACTAACCACTGCGAGGACGGGTAATCTGGAAAATTCGGTTGCTGCTATAGCCTGTGCAAAATCTATAGGCCATTCTGCCTGCTGAGCATCCAATGGCAAGGGTGGGTAAAGGTTACTCAAACCCGCATGACCTTGCCAGGCCCTAATACTAGCTAATTGCCTATTATCTCGATCACTAGGCAACCAGAAACAATGGGGCAAATGCTGAGCCATATACACCCCATGCTCCCCTGTGCCACTCGCAATCTCCACGACCCACCCTGGCTCTAGCAGGAAACGCTGCAAAACCTCTAAGATAGGTTGTCGATTACGCTGCACAGCAGATGCAGACTGACGCAGATCAGACTGAGGCATAAACTTAGATTAAATGAGAGAGGGCACTTTCATTGAGCAATAGTCGTCCCTTAGTATCGTAATCAATTCTCCAGAAGCCTTAGAACTTATTCTGCAGCCCAGATAAAAAACTGTCACATTTTTCAAAAGGTTTCATGGTGAAAACTGCTAACATTTATGCCAAGCGGATATTACTTTAAGCTACATCATCTCATTCCAACCACCTCAACCCTCTAAACCTATGTCTTCTTCAAAACCGTCTTTAAAGCGTTTATTCAGCCTTTGTTTATGCGCTGGCTCCTTGGCTGTTGGTGTACCTGCCATCAGTGTGGCTCAAACCAACCCTGGCTTTAGCTTCATTTGGGGAGACGGCCCTTCCCAAAAAGAGCAATTGGGATATGTGCTCGAATATGGAACGCCCAAGCATTTTAACGATCGTTGGAAGCTCAAGGTGAAGCGTCAAAGTGTCGCCATCGATCGGATTAACATTACCTATCCCGACTATTTTGACGGCAGATTTAATGCCAAGAAGATTGAATTGCGTGTGTCTCCTAAAAGTCGGATTTTTAACATCGGCAAAGGTGAAATCATCCCTGTGGAATCTGTGGATGTCGATGCAGAAAATCAGGTTATCGAAGTGATTCCCAAGGATATTATCCCCGCAGATACGCCGGTGGAGGTCGTTTTCTCCAAATGTCAAAAATCCTCGGGGAAGCGGCACCTATTTCTTTAACTGTCGAATTTCTTCTCCGGGAGATGTGGGGTTGATGCGGTATGTGGGCACTTGGGTGATTGGTATTTCTAAAAGCTAAGTTTGGCTCAGGGTTGCAACGGTTTTTTGTTTGATGCCTTGCACCATCTGAGGACCAAATAGACGGTTTAGTGATACATAACTTCGAATGATTGGCCAGATTAACACCCCAGCTGATCTGGCCAATCATCGGGAAAAAGCTTCAGGGCGGCAAGTGGGTCATAGGATAGACCCCGTCCCAGGCGATTGGTGGTCAAAGGAAATCGAGCTAGACCCAAAAAGCCTGAACAAGTTGCTTAGTTTTCTACTCCTTTGACCGGATATTGCTAATAATGACTCCCGCTGATGGCAGGGGGCAGATCATGCTGTCACACTTGTTGTCCACAGTCCAGTCTCTACTGACAGGGTATCTCGCGAATTCAACAGGCCTGAAGAGGGCAGTGCCCTGATTTAGCGTAATTGGCCCCAGACAATAAAATGGCGATCGCTGATGATCTGTGCTGCTAAATCTGACAATTGTGCCGCTTGGAGTTGTGCTTGGACTTCATCAATCTGGTAGGCTGCCAAGAGAGAATTGAAAAAATCTCGCTGTAAAATGCTAGGTTCTTCGCTAGCATAGCGATCTGTCAAGGCAGCCGCTTGTACTTGATCCTCAGGACGAAGCAGATCCATGACAAAGACAAATCCCTGGGGGGCAGCCTGCTTTTTTATCTCAGTCCAGAGCACAGCGGGATCAGCCAAGTGATGTAAGAGGCTATTAGAGAAGATCAAGGGATAATTGAGTTGGGGAATTTCAGAACTGTAATCAGGGCTTGGTAAATAAACCTGCCTCAGGGTGACTTGATGCTGAAGTTTTTTCTGCTCAAGCGCTTGATGGCCATATCTGAGCATCGCCGCTGATCCATCCCAAGCTTCCACTTGCCAACCAGGATGCGCTTCGGCAAATCGGATGCTAATATCAGCAGCACCACAGCCTAGGTCTAAGGCAATTCCCTCTTGCGGTAGAGTGGCTAAGGAGCTTTGCAAGATCTCAATAAATCGCTGATGGGGTTCAGCAAAATCAGCTTGAGCATAGGCTTGCGCTTGTACTTCAGACTCCATTAATTCCGGTTCAGGGATGCGCCTCATATCCGGCCCCTATTAGATCCAGGGTTGGTCATCTTCTAAGTCTTGATCAGGGATGTTGCCCAAGATCTCTTCCTCCTGCACTGAATCGTTCTCAGTTTTTGCGGGCGGAGTTGCTGGGACTTGAGTGCTAGGGATTGGGGGTTTAGTGATTGGAGGCCATTCCTCGATCAGAGTAAAGGCCCCATCTTCTACTCGTTCCCAGAGGGATCGACCCCGCTGCTTAAACTGTTGAGCCAATTTTTGGGTATTGACTTGCCATTGCCCACTCAATTTCTCTGCCTTCAAATCGGTACTTTGGCCCAAAGTCTCCACCTTTTCGGTCGCTTGTTGAGAGAGCTTCTGGAGTCGGGCTTCAGCCTGCTGAGTGAGCTTTTGGGCCTGGGAGCTTAGGGACTCGAGTTCTTGGCTGTAAGTTTCCTTGATGCGATCGCTCGCCTGGTGTAATTTTTGCTCAATCCCTCCTTGGTATAGGGTTAATTGCTCACTCACCGCTGCTGTGGCCAACACTCGTTTACTGCCATAACTCATAATGGCGGTGGGTGGCAATTGATAGAGGCCACTGGTTAAGCTGCGCCAACCTTCGGTCTTAAACAGATAGAAGGGAATTTCTCCCCTGTGGCGATCAAAGACACAGTCAATGATTTTGCCCAACTTTTCTCCACCATCGGTCCAAATCTCATGACCGATCAAGGTTTCCAGCAGTCTGACTTCTTTGAGGGTGGTTTCCGTGGCCTTGGATTTGACCAAGATGCTCTCCGGCCCCAATTGATCCAGTTGCTTGAGGCTGAAAGCATATCTTGTTTTGCTCATAAATCCCGGCTTACAGATAAATCCCATCACTCGATGGGCAGGGGGATGCATCCAGACCACCTCAATACGGCCTAGTTCTTCGGTGGTCTCACGATCTAAAACCAGCCGATTCAATAATTGACTCTGTCGTATCAGGGTGTCCCGATCATCCATCAGAGAAGCTGCCATTCGTAGAGAGGATCAAGTATTAGTTTAACTTAGGGCATGGCTCTGCATCTTTCGCCTAGCTTAGCCCCTAGCACTTCAGTCTGCGACCCTTGCCGCGAGGGTCGTTGGGGGTAGCATAGGTCAAACCTAAACATACAGATGCTTACCCATGCAGATGCTTACCCATGCAGATGCCTAGTACATCTTGGCGTAAATCTATCTACTATATAGAGGTACAAGGTTCGAGACTTTAAAGCGATGTCACCCCTGATAGCAGCGCCCCTGAATCTGAGTGAGTCTGAGAAAGCAGATTTAGAGAAA
>JAAUUW010000121.1 GCA_012030735.1 Acaryochloridaceae cyanobacterium SU_2_1 | reverse complement strand
TCGGTGCCCAAATTCTCAATGATTTAGGCATTGAGAATATTCGTTTGATCACCAATAACCCTCGCAAAATTGCTGGTCTCAAAGGCTATGGCCTGGAAGTCGTTGATCGGGTTCCTTTGCTCATTGAAGCGACCCCTTACAACACAACTTACCTGAATACCAAGGCCGAAAAATTAGGGCATATGCTCTTGCAAACTTACCTGTTGACGGTTGCACTGCGCTGGCAAGATGAATCTTTAGATGTCAAGGAGCGCTACCATCATTTAGAAAAATTGCGCTTTTTAGCCGAAACCCAACATTTATTGCTCAAAGAGGAAGCGCGCCCCGTAGCCATTGCCCTCTTTGGGAAGTCTTCTCTCATTTTTCATTTGGGCTTAGATCAAGCGGATGTAGCTGCCCCAGATTGGTACCAGCAGGCCGACCATCCCTATCTAGGGGCCATCGCGCAGATTTTGGAACATTTAAAGCAATGGCCTCAGGTTGCTAGCTTTGAGTTTCTGATTTCCCCAGGCAGTGATCCCCTTAAAAGCTTGCAAATAAAGTTAGATCGGCAAACTATTGTCATTGGATCAACTGCCCCAACAAATTTGTCGTGAGTTGACGACTCAAACCATCTATAGTCTTTCTAATGCTTAGAGAGGCTTCGTAGCAATGGATAACCCACCCGATGGCAAAGGCATGGCCTAAAGTTGCTGAGCAGCATCAGAGGTGAAGCCCAAAACAAGACCAGGGTGGCAAGTTCATGGTTCTGAACAACCTGAGTACCACGCATAAAAAGTCTACGAGAAAAAACTGGATTGACCCCGTTCAGGGAACAGTCCATGATATTAATTGCGCATGGTTTCTTGGAAGGGAGATATCTTCACATGAGTAGCCCATTTAATCAGCAATTGACCAATGGTGGGATTTAGTCTCAGCAAAGAGCACCTGGGATTCATTTAAAAACTTTTTTCAGCTAACCTGGACCATCCTTAAAGAAACAGCTCTTCTAGCCTATTTATTTATCCTAGGCGGCTTAGTATCCATTGGCTGGGTAGTCGATCGCTCCTCCGAACTGACCGATAGCATTAAAACTTTGCAAACTCAGGCCAACCAGAAAGAAGATCAAAACCTCTTGAGTATCGCAGGCAAATCTCTTTGGCAAGCCACCAAATCAGGGACAGAGAAAGCACTCACAACCGCTAGAACCACCTTGCAAATTGAAGCCCCAGCCAAAAAAGAAAAGCCTTCACCCTCGCCAGCGGTCACCACTCCTAAGCCCACCGCCACTGTCCCGGTCGCACCTGCGCCCAAGGAAACCCAATCTGACGCTCCTAATGAACAACCTTCCAAAGGGGAAGATTGGCCACCCAACGACGAGTCCGACACCTCTGAATAAACATTTACCTACTAGAACGTACCGGTTCAAGAAATTCTCTAATCCACTACCTGGCCACTTAAACGCAAGGTAAGTCAAAAACCGCCTGTCTTCAACATCGCTTCCACGCCAATCTACTTATAGATTGTGTTCCTACTCAATGCTCATTGGCAGCCTTCCCTATGCGAATTGCCTTTTTTACCGAAACCTTTTTGCCTAAGGTTGATGGCATCGTTACCCGTCTTTGTCATACCATCACCCATTTACAGCAAGATGGACACCAAGTCCTGATCTTTGCCCCAGAAGGAGGACTGACCGACTATCACGGGGCAGAAGTGCATGGGGTCTCTGCCTTCCCCTTGCCCCTTTACCCTGAGCTCAAATTAGCTCTTCCTCGTCCTTCCATTGGCGAGGCCTTATCTCGGTTTAAACCCGACTTAGTTCATGTGGTTAACCCAGCAGTGCTGGGAGTAGCAGGCTTATTCTTCAGCAAATTCCAACGGATTCCCCTAGTGGCGTCCTATCACACCCATTTACCCCATTATCTCAAATATTATGGATTAGGGATGTTAGAAGGGTTGTTGTGGGAATTACTCAAGGCTGGCCATAATCAAGCAGTCCTCAATCTTTGCACCTCTAATGCCATGGTCGAAGAACTCGGCCACCAAGGTATTCAGCATTTAGCCCTTTGGCAACGGGGCGTTGATATTGATACATTTCAGCCCCATTTAGCCTCGGCTCAGATGCGCAATCTTCTCAGCCAAGGCCATCCCCAAGCACCTCTATTACTCTATGTGGGCCGACTCTCTGCCGAAAAGGAAATTGATCGAATCAAACTGGTTCTCAAGGCCATCCCCGAGGCTCGACTGGCCTTAGTGGGTGATGGTCCCCATCGCCAAGAACTCGAAAAGCATTTTGCCAATACCCCTACCTATTTTGCCGGCTATATGTCCGGAACAACCCTGGCTTCAGCCTTTGCATCCGCAGACTGCTTCCTGTTTCCCTCTCGCACCGAAACCTTAGGGCTAGTCTTACTAGAGGCAATGGCAGCAGGCTGTCCTGTAGTGGCGGCTCGCTCTGGAGGTATTCCCGATATTGTCCAAGATGGGGTGAATGGTTACCTCTTTGATCCTAGCCATGAAGCAGGGTTAGTCGAAGCAACCCAACGCTTACTCAACAACCCACAAGAACGCGAAGTTCTCAGGCAAAATGCCCGCCACGAAGCAGAAGCATGGGGATGGGCAGCAGCCACTCGCCAACTACAGACCTATTACCAAGCGGTCATTGCCCAACAATCTCAGATTATCCCTACCTCATCTTCTTCCTCTGTCACCCTCTTGCCTAAGTAACAAAAGATCTCTGCCCTCATCCAGCTATATCGCATTTCTCACCATCCGCCTTCACCACTCCCACATTCGGGGTTTCAGGCTGAAGCTTCAACTCATCTAACCTGGATAATGCAGGATCCTTAAGGGCTGAGGGGGGTTGCTCGTCTCTGGATTCAATCAGCGGGGATGGCGCGGATTGTAATTGCTGTTGAACTCGCTTGCCAAACTCTGAGGGCAGCTTGGTGATAGCTTCTTGAATAAAGGCTTTTACAAAGCGATCGCGACGCTGCAACTGGAACTGTCGTTGGACCACTTCGGTCATCCCCCCATCCCCCCAATCTTGATCATTGCGGAAGAACTCAATGAAGCTTTTGCCAGCAATCCGAGTCAAATAGGCTGCCCCCACACTTTGAATCGTCTTGCCCACAACAAACCCTGCCACACTAAACTGCAAGGCTCGGGAAAACACCTCAATCGCTCCCTTAACAAGACCTAAGCTCAGCATTGTCTTGGCTAGAGATAGAGCCATTTCCTTCGCCCGATCGAGGGTTAGCTCACAACCGTAGACCTTGGCAATATCGATTACCATTTGGGTATTCACAGCAGCAGTTGCCAATAGGTCAATCACAGGTACAGGAGTCACCCAAATCACACCCGCCCCAATCCACTGATAGCGCTCGACAATTTTATTGGCTCGTTGATGCCGCTCTTGATCAATGACAGCTCGGGCTTCTGCCCCTAGCCGTTGAGATTGCAGCAAAATATTATCAGCAAACAAGTCGTCGCCCTCTGATCGCAAAATGGCGACGATGCGGTTCAACAGTGCTGAAATGTCAGCCTCAGGCTGCACCGAATCGCCTGAAGCCAAGCGCAGGGGTTGAGGATTTGCGGAGATAGCAACCACATCCTCAGTCTTGATCCAGCCCTGAACCCGCCCCTGTAACCGCGCTAAAACCTGATCAATATCCTGAGGCTGATAACAATCGGTTTTATTAAACACCAACACAGATCGTTTCCCCATCTGCCCTAGGGCCTGTAAGGGCTGATACTCAGAGTTGGTTAAATCGCCATCCACAACGAATAGCAATAAATCGGCGGTCGTTGCCAGCTGGCGCGCCGCTTGTTCGCGGGCTGTGCCAGATACTCCTGGCTCAGATAACCCTGGGGTATCCGTAATCAATAGCTCCGCCCCTAGATCCGCTAACTGACAGCAATAGGTTTGGCCGACAGTGGTGGTGCCCATGGTGGCTCCTACTTCACCTAGCATCTCGCCGACCAGAGCGTTAGTGAGAGAGGTTTTGCCCGCTGAACCTGTGCCAAAAATTACAATTTTGTAGGTTTGACGTGAAAAATCTTGGGCCATCCGTTGGGTCTGCTCTAAGAGAGCTTGACGCGCGACTTCGTTCTGGATTTGTTGGACCTGGCGACGCACGGCCCGCAAGTTGGCTGCGGCTATATCGACCTTCTGCTCAGGAAGGCGGGGGAGTTGACCTGGGCGAGATCTCCCCTTATCTTTTTTCCCTTTTTGGCCTCGAAACAGCCAACCGTAATAGATCAAGGCTGCTAACAGCAACAAGAGCAAGACGAGGAGGCCAAGGATCAGCAAGTTAGCCAGCAAGGGCGAATTTAGGGCAATCTGCCCATACAGCCCTTGCAAGGAACTCACAAGCCACAGCATCAGCCCCAAGACGATCACAAGCCCGAGGAAGTAAATCAGAAAACGGGGCCGAGGCATAGCAATTTGTTAGGGTAAGTACTTGGTAATTCGGTTCATCCCAGGCAGATCTATGGGGAGCCGCCGCCAGACTCGGCTCATCATCCAAAGGTTTGTCAAGAAATATCCAGAGGTCCAGAGACTACTAGCAATCAATAAAGATAAGCCTAGGCCTTGAGCATTCTCGGTATTGGCCATCGCTACTCCCGAGGTCAAGGTGAAGGTTCCCAAAACCCAAAGAATGGCGATCGTGGCTGCTACTCGACTGACCTCTCGTTGCTGAGGATCACTCTGGCGGCGATTGAGGGTCCAAATAACAGGGACTATCCCAAATACGGGGACCAAATAGATAAACAACCACAGTCGCTTAAAAGCTCTGTTGTCGAGAATTTCACGGGAATCATCCATGCCAGCACAGCTCTGCAATGTCAACCAAAGGGATTCCCCCCTATCCTAAATCATCCTTGATCAATCAAAATGGGAAAATGAAGCTCAAACCTAAACAGAGTCTAGTGATGTTAACGCTCCTTTGCATCCTAGGCACAGCCTTTGCCCTCTTGGTTTTAGGACGGCTTGATCCTGATCAAATTCGTGCGGTGGTGACCCGTGCAGGTGTTTGGGGACCAGTCTGTTACAGCTTGATCTATATTCTGGCCACCTTGTTGGTCTTACCCTCGACCGCACTCAACTTGATGGGAGGAGGGCTATTTGGGCCTTGGCTAGGCACGTTATGGACTACTATTGCGGCAATTTGGCAGCTGTGATCGCCTTTTATATCAGTCGCACCATCGGTCGCCAAGCCCTTGCCCAGCGCCTCGCCGGTCGTTGGCAAGGCATGGATGCTGAAATTAAGCGGGGTGGGCTATTTTATATGTTTGCTATTCGCTTAGTGCCGATCATGCCCTATGGCCTCGTCAACTTTGCTGCTGGCCTGACTTCAATTGGCTTTAAGGAATTTTTGCTGGGTACTACTCTTGGCACTGTGCCTAGCGTGTTGCCCTTTGTTCTCTTGGGCAGCTCTAGTGTAGAGGCTCTATCGGGCAATGTTACCCCCCTAGTGGCGCTCTGGCCCTAACGGGGATCTTAGTGATTGGCTCGACCTATCTCAAAAATCGGAAGCTGGACACCTAAAGTATCAATAGTGGCCTTGGTACTTGCCTTCATGCCATTGCGCGACTACCGGATTCCTGACAGGCAGAGAGCACCACGGCCAGTCGAATTGTATCGGACTGTCTTGAAATGGAGTTAAGCGGGCTCGAACCGCTGACCCCCTGCATGCCATGCAGGTGCTCTACCAACTGAGCTATAACCCCTAATTTGAACTATCATCATGCCTTGAAAAGCGATCTACCGTCAAGGCGTTCTATCTGATTGAGTCTGAAAGTGTTCTCTACTAGGACTAAATCGCGAGAGAGAATCCATGCGGTCAAGCCCAACAAAGCGGGTTTTATCCTGCTTGCCGTAGGGCCGGACAACTTAAGGATGGTGATCAATAAGATACATAGCTTCTCGTTTTGTATAAATAATTCATGATTAATAATGATGTACTCATTTAATCTACTAATCATTACCGGCTATGATCAAAGTGTGAGCCAAGTTCTTTGATTAATGACTGATTGAGGCATTCTCGGCTCGTTGATGTTGTGTATCAATAACTGGGAGTTTAACGATGAAACTCATTCGTCTAGTTACAAGCACCATGCAATATCTCTCCGAAGCCGTGGGCCATATTTTTGCACCTAATGATGACCATTATCCTGCCACGGGTGCTTTGCCCTTCCAGGGAGACCCTAATTATGCCTCCCTTTGGCTTGACTAACTAAAGGAAGATGACCTGCTGTTGTCAGGATTTACTGAAGAGCATAGGTTAGCACTGACATGACCGAAGGGATTGTTTGGCTGACCTTGCTAGCTGTGTTTGCAGTGTTGGCCCGTTTGGGTTGGGTGGACTATCGAAAGGTAGAGACCTATGGTCAATGGGCACAACAGTTTGAGAGAGCTAAATATGATATTTATGGGGTCTTGGGCCAAACCGACCAAACCTTAACTTGGGGAGTTCCCACGCGCAAAGGCCCCATAAATATTGACAGTTGCACCTTTGCTGAGGTGCAAAGGGTTAGCCTTAGCCTTAATGGCCAGCGGGTCGATTGGCAGCATCCCCCCAGCAAGGCCCGAAATATCGCGATCTTACTGGAATTTATGACAGAACGTCAGCCAGTCCAGCTTCCCTTTACGGAGATGGCATTAGCGATTGACTGGGTCAAGTATCTAGAGCAAGCCCTTCAGAATGGCGCAAATGTTGCAAAAACTTAGGCCCAGCCCCTAAAATTGTAAACTGAGCGTTGCTTCTGTTACAGCAATAGCTTGGTTTGGTTACATTACTTCCGGAACATCAAGTATGCAATGCCCTTTCTGTCAGCATACGGATAGTCGCGTCTTAGAGTCGCGCTCAGCAGAGGCGGGTCAAAGTGTGCGGCGACGGCGGGAATGCTTAGAATGCGATCGCAGATTCACAACCTATGAACGCATTGAATTTGTGCCGATCATGGTGATTAAGCGCAACGACGAGCGAGAGTTATTTTCTCGATCCAAACTGCTCAAGGGCATTATCACTGCCTGCGAAAAGACAGGGATCCCCCCTGGGCAATTAGAGACCTTAGTGGATGATATTGAATCCGAGTTGCAGCAACGAACCCTTCGAGAAGTCACCAGCACCGAATTAGGCGAGTCAGTGTTGGCCCAGCTTAAATGCCTCAGCGAGGTCGCCTATGTCAGGTTTGCCTCTGTCTATCGACAATTCCGTGGCATCCGAGATTTTGTCGATGAACTTAACCAACTTAAAGAATCAAGCAACAATCCACTCAACACCGATTCACCCCTCCCAAATCAGATTACTGCCTTGGTTGATTCCAGTCCGAATCATCATCGATCACAGTCAACCCTCCTGTCACCAACCCTTCAGCGGTAGAGCCAGCCCAGCCCCTAGGGGGAGGCATTCAGAAACAACCCCAAATTGAATCCGATAAATAATCATTCAGAATCTCGAACTTGCGCTAGGATGATAGGTCTAGAGTCAATTTTGGCTAGCATGGCATCAAAGTTGCTTTTGATGTTAATTCTGCACTCCTAATAATCAGGTTCTAACCGACGCAGGAGGCATTCAACATTAGTAAGAAAATACCTAGGAAAATTTAAGCATGGTCAATCTGGAAACCACAGCGCCAGACATCGGTTTTACCCACGAAGATTTTGCCGCTTTACTGGATAAATATGACTATCACTTTAATCCCGGTGATGTTGTTGCCGGTACAGTGTTTAGCCTAGAACCCAGAGGTGCTCTGATTGACATCGGTGCCAAAACCGCTGCTTATATTCCGATTCAGGAAATGTCCATCAATCGGATTGAAACCCCGGAAGAAGTCTTGCAGTCTAATGAAACTCGGGAATTCTTTATTCTGGCTGATGAGAATGAAGATGGCCAACTCACCCTCTCCATCCGCCGCATTGAGTATATGCGGGCCTGGGAAAGAGTAAGGCAACTGCAAACGGAGGATGCCACAGTGCGCTCCGATGTATTTGCGACGAATCGTGGCGGTGCCCTCGTTAGGATTGAAGGGCTACGCGGTTTTATTCCTGGTTCCCATATCAGTACCCGTGCTGCTAAGGAAGAGCTGATTGGCGAAGAATTGCCCCTTAAGTTTTTAGAAGTGGATGAAGAGCGCAATCGGTTGGTCTTGAGCCATCGTCGGGCCTTAGTGGAGCGGAAGATGAACCGCTTAGAGGTCGGAGAAGTGGTGATTGGCACAGTGCGCGGCATTAAGCCCTACGGAGCCTTTATCGATATTGGTGGGGTGAGTGGCCTATTACATATTTCTGAAATCTCCCATGACCATATTGATACCCCCCATAGCGTTTTTAATGTCAATGATGACTTAAAAGTGATGATTATTGACCTAGACGCTGAACGGGGTCGAATATCTCTGTCTACAAAGCAACTAGAGCCAGAACCAGGAGATATGGTCAAAAATCCTCAGTTAGTCTATGAAAAAGCTGAGGAAATGGCAGAACGATATCGTCAGCAAATGTTGGCACAGCAGAATGGTGAACCGTTTCCCGCGGCAGTGTCTGAACCTATGACAGAGCCTTCGGCAGCAGCAGATGAATCTGTTGCGACGGAAGCCAGCACGGAAGCGAGTCCTGAGGAGACTGCAGAAACAGTGTCAGAGGATGTGGAAGTCACTACTCCAGCTTAAACGACCTCGACCTTGTCTTGTTTGCTGGCGCTAATCTAGGTTTGGCGATGTCTCAGTCTCTTGGTTCTTTTTGCCAAACCGATGGTTGATCAAGGTTCCTCTCGACTGGCTTGTCCACGGCTAGGGATTACCTTGGGTGATCCAGTGGGTGTGGGGCCAGAGGTCATTCTCAAGGCTCTAGCGCAACCAGAGGTGATCGGCCTCGCTGACTTCACAGTGATTGGTAGTGCCGAAATTTTGGCTCATACCTATGATCATCTCTGTCGTCAAGCTGACCTGAGAACAGAGGGCTTGGCCAATCCTGAGCATCTATCAATTTTGGAACTTCAGCCCCATCCTAGCTTCCCCCTTGAGTTTGGTCAGCCACAGGTCGCCACGGGAAGGGCTAGCTTTGGCTATCTATCCACGGCAATTACTCAAGCCCTAGAGGGTGAGCTAGAGGGTATTGTAACCGGACCGATTGCTAAGTCGGTTTGGCAGGCAGCAGGATATGACTATCCTGGCCAGACGGAGCTATTGGCTGACCGTGCCCAATCCAGTGACTATGGCATGTTATTTGTGGCGATTTCCCCCCATACGGGTTGGCCCTTGCGCTTGCTACTAGCGACAACCCATATTCCCTTAAGTCAAGTGTCTGAGCAGTTATCACCCGACCTTCTGAGTGGGAAGTTAGCGGTGGCGGTTCAGTCTTTGGCTGTGGATTTTGGCATTACTGAGCCTCGAATTGCGATCGCAGGTCTCAATCCTCACAGTGGTGAGCAAGGTCAGATTGGGCGTGAAGAAATAGATTGGCTCGTGGATTGGGTGGCAGACATGCGATGGCGTTATCCCCAGATCACCTTAGCGGGTCCCATTCCTGCCGATACCCTCTGGGTTGCCCTGGACAAGCTTGGTATGGTCTAGACAGTTCTCGCTATGCGGGTTCAATACCAACCTATGATCTATATATAGCGCTGTACCATGATCAAGGTTTAATTCCCGTGAAATTAATGGCCTTTGATCGAGCTGTCAATACCACAATTGGGCTGCCCTTTGTCCGCACCTCTCCAGATCATGGCACCGCCTTTGATATTGCGGGCCGTGGCTTAGCGGATCCAAGCAGCATGGTAGCGGCCATCCAGTTAGGGGCTCAGTTGGTTAAACATCGACAGATGCAGACTGAGGCTAAGTAAGAATACCTCGCAGATAGATCAGGAAATGGTGTCTAGAGCTATCCTGGGCCGAACAGCTTATACTTCAGTCACTATGAGCGAGGCAAGTGAGCCATGACTGGACAGCAAACCTACCAAAACCGTACTGCAATTGTTC
>JAAUUW010000120.1 GCA_012030735.1 Acaryochloridaceae cyanobacterium SU_2_1 | reverse complement strand
AGACCTGAGGTTATTCTGTCCAAGGCTTATGCAGTCTTAACTCACCTTTTTTCTCAGGATTAGACACTAAACGTTATCTAGCGCAATCAAAATATTACAAATATAAATATCGCAGTAATCTCGCTTTGATTGCTTTCGATTTTGAAGTTAAGCGGTGAGTCTAGAGCAATTCTACCTATGCTTTATGATGTATGCCTAAGGGGATGGTGCATTATACTTAGAGGCTTGAGAGATTCAGTCCTTGTCGGTAGTTGATGAAAAAATTCTGGCCATGATGACTAACAATATGGTGGATACACAGGTTTTGCGCTACAAAGTCATTGGCACGCGTCGATTGACGAATTACGCGGTGGCCACCGCAGTGACGATTGGTGGGGTGGGCTTTTTTTGGCGGGGATGTCTAGCTATTTCAAGGTAGATTTACTGCCCACGGGAAATGCCGTGGGTTTGATATTTATCCCCCAGGGAATCGCCTTGAGTTTTTATGGCACGGCAGGTCTATTGCTGGCTCTGTATCTATGGTTATCTATTGCTTGGAATGTTGGCAGCGGGTATAACGAGTTTAATCGTGAGTTGGGGAAAGTTCGTATTTTTCGCAAGGGACGTCCAGGCAAGGATAAAACCATTGATCTGAGCTATTCTTTGGATGCTGTGCAAGCGGTTCGAGTCAAAATTCGAGATGGTATTAATCCACAGCGAGTTATCTATCTCAAGGTCAAGGGTCGCAATGATATTCCGCTAACAGAGGTGGGCCAGCCCTTACCAATTGAGACCATAGAAACTCAGGCAGCTGAAATTGCGCGTTTTGTTGGTGTGCCCATGGAAGGGTTGTAGGGTTTAATTTGGGTTGCGGTGACGAAATATTTTTCTTTTGGACAAATTTAGGCAATAGATGATGACAAAGATTTCTCGACGACTGCCGTTATCTCGTCTCCATCAACAGCTTTTTATGACCTTGCTACTGGTGGTTTTGATCACAGGTTGTAGCGATCCTGCCCCTTCTGCTCAAGAAGGCCAGGTGAAAAAGGTAGATGAAGCAGCCTCCACAAGCCCATTGACGACAACCACTGCAACCGCCCAGCCATCGGCATCGGCAACAGTAGCCCCGAAGGATGACTCCTCTGCCGCTGTGACAGCGGTTCCGACGGCCTTTGCTCAATTGCCTCAACTACAGGGTGAGGCGACGGTGGTGATGATGGTGAAGGGAAAACGGATTGCGATCGCAGTTAATGGTCAAGAGGCCCCAGTCACAGCAGGTAATTTCGTGGATCTCGTTAGCCAGGGTGTCTATGATGGCACTAGCTTTCATCGGGTTGTCCGCACGCCTTCTCCCTTTGTGGCTCAAGGGGGAGATCCTCAAAGCAAGGATAAAGCTGTGCCTGAACAATTACTGGGGACAGGTAACTATGTTGATCCAAAGACCCAAGAACCTCGATTTATTCCCTTAGAAATTTTACCGGAGGGGGCAACGCAACCGATTTATAGCCAGACTCTAAAGGTTGCTAAGGTGCAAGAACCGCCTAAGCTCAAGCATCGCCGGGGGGGCTGTGGCAATGGCTCGGTCTAATCAACCTGACTCGGCCTCGGCACAGTTTTATTTTACTTTGGCTGATGTATCGTTTTTGGATGGAGATTATGCAGTCTTTGGCTCGGTGATAGAGGGCATGGATGTTGTGGATCAAATTCAACAGGGCGATCGCATTGAGTCGGCTAAGGTCACGAAGGGCTTGGAAAATCTGAAGCGCTAGCAAGATTGCTCACTCAACCTCAATGACCGATAGGAAGACAGGCATCGATCAAGTAGAGATTCGACGCGCAACCTTAGAAGATTTAGATCATCTCTGTTCCTTGGTGGTAGCCTTTCAGGATCATCTTCAAAGTCAATCTCTCTCCGGAGCCGATGTTAGCATTGCTCTACAGATATTGTTGCCGGATCCATGGTGGAGTTTGCGATCGCATTCTCTGGGGCCGAGGTTGCTTTAGGCTATAGCTATAGCCGTTATTGCTATGCTCTCTGGTCGCTTGGGTTAGAGGCCAAGCTAGAAGACTTATGGGTGATGCCTACAGCTCGTGATCAAGGGGTAGGAACCCGACTTTTAAAGTTTGCGATAGCGCTTGCTCACCAGCGAGATTGCCGCTTAATCGGCTTAAATACTAATGAACAGAATGGGGTAGCTCTGCATCTATATGAAAAGCAAGGATTTTCTGCTGAGAGATGTCGATGGCCAAGAGGTCGTCAACTCTGGCTAGAAAAACCGATATACGATTGACCCGATGGTGAAGGTTGTCGTCACAGGCATGGGTATCGTGTCGGCCTTGGGATCGACATTGGCTACCAATTGGCAACAACTTCTGGGGGGCAATCAGGAATTGCCCTGCATCAACCCTTCCCTGACCTAGCTCCAGGCCCCTTGGCCTTAGTTGGGCAGCAGCCCACTACGGTTGAGTCGCTACTTAAGATTGCCCTAGCAGAGACTTTGGCCGATGCCAATTTACGGGAACCCTTAACCAACTGTGGCGTGGTGATTGGTTCGAGCCGGGGCTTTCAAGCCCAATGGGAACAACAATCCTGCGATCACCAAGCTTCTCAAGGGTCTCTGCTCTCTGGAGTGGCTGATCTGATCCAGATCTATGGTCAATCTCCGGCAATGCTAGTGGCCCAAGCATTGCAAACTCAAGGCCCTGTCTTGGCACCTCGGGCCGCCTGTGCAACTGGAGTTTGGGCCATTGCTCAGGGAGCAGAACTATTGCGGGAGGGACATTGCGATCGCGTTCTCGTCGGTGCCGTGGAAGCACCGATCACTCCCTTAACCTTGGCAGGTTTTCAAAAAATGGGGGCGATGGCCAAGACCGGCGCCTATCCCTTTGATCGCCAGCGACAAGGCTTTGTCTTAGGGGAAGGGGCTGCCCTATTGTTGTTAGAAACAGAAGCCCTAGCCCAACAACGGGGTGCCCCGTCCTATGGTCAAGTCTTGGGGATGGGCTTAACGGTGGATGCCCATCATATCAGTGCACCAGATCCACAAGGATCTGCGGCGATCAGAGCCCTTCAGGACTGTCTAACCCGCAGCGCCCTCAAGCCGGAAGATATTGGCTTTATCCATGCTCATGGCACGGCGACTCAACTTAACGATCAAGCTGAGGCCAATGTGATTCAATCTATATTTCCGCCCACTGTGGCTGTCAGCTCCACCAAGGGAGCAACGGGTCATACGCTAGGAGCAGCCGCTGCTTTAGGGTCAATCTTTTGCTTGCTAGCGCTATCCCAAAAAACTTTGCCGCCCTGTACAGGCTTAACCAATCCTGACTTTGATCTCAACTTTGTCAGAACGCCTCAACCCTTCCGTGGTCTATCTCAGCCTCAGGCAGTGCTATGCTGCAGCTCAGGGTTTGGGGGACAAAATGCCGTCTTGGCTCTCGCTGATCTCTAGGCTAAGGATCAACATTGGCAGGGGCAAAGCTGCAGTCTAGGCTGCCCTGCGTAATTCTAGAGATAGATCGTTCCCATGATAATCTGGGCACACTGGAGTCAAGCAAAGGGGCAATGCTCTCATGTTTTCTATGACGGCTGCCCTTACTGATCGGAGGATGGGTTAGCATTAATACTCAGTCTTCAATCAGCCTTGTCCACCCTTTGCATTAGCCACGAGATTTACTGGGTTATGTCTAAGACTTTCGGCCATCGATCTAACGCCACTATCAATGCTGACCGGCCCCATGACCATGTTGCTGCTGGAACTGAGATCGGCATGGGAGCAGACCAGTTAATAGATGAGCTATTTTCTGATCTAGATTTGGACTTGGGTGAGTTAGCGCCGGTGGCTGATCATCATTCTTTGACGAGGGTCCGTTCTGCAGCCAGAGTATCTGCTGACTCTGCCTTAGTGCCGCAATCAAGCAGGGTAGAAGATGATGACTTATGGGTTTCTTACTCTCCATTGAATCGCAGTTTAGGCTTGTCAAGGGATGACCATGGCCTGGCGCCCATCGAACCCGATCAAGAATTTCCCCTCGGATCGAGCCGTTCTTTGCTGATTGCCTTTGGCTATATTTCCTTAGTGGGCTTAACTATGTTTTGGGTGGGTCGCCAACTGCGATTGCAGCAAACGGTTGCCAGTCCTGCCCTAGTCACGACAGCCGCCCAAGCTGCTGCTGTTACCCCTGTCCAAGTAAGGCCTGCAGATATTGAGTTTGCTCAGTATCTGTCGCAATCAATCAAGCGGAGGGCTGCTGAGTCTAAGACCCAGTCTTTATCCCCTGTGTCCCCTCAAGCAACTCACTCACTCACCCCTGCCAATAGGTTACCGGTAACGCCTACTGGGTCACCGGTAACGCCAAAATTAGGTTCGACCAGCCTTAACCAAAGTCGGACCCAAGACTTTAAAGCTCAACCCCTTGCTCAGCAGAGCCTTACCCCCAAGTTAAAAGCCAAACCAGGGGAACAGACTAAGAATTCTGGCATGATTTTGACAGCGAAGGCAAAGCCCTCATCTGCTCAGATCCCTGCACCGAAGCCAGTGCCACTTTCTCCGGTTAAGAATGGAGAGCGCAAGTTTTTGGGAGGGATGAATTTGGGTACTCAGCCAGTCTTTATGGTGTCTGTAAATGGCGCTACTCGACAGTTTAAGTTGAATGAAGCCATTGATGAGACAGGCGCAGTCTTCATTGAGTTTGATGGTGAGCAAAGTATTTTGAAGCAGGGATCGCAGTTAAAATCGGTGACGGCGGGTCAAGCTTTCTAAAGGCTTAGCCAGTGCCGGGCCAGGTTGTGATCACGAAGACAATAACCGCGGCTAAGGCAAGTAAGCCTTGAATTAAGTTGCCAATTAAGGAACTAACGACGACTGCGATCGCAGCTTTGAAGGCCCGTTTTAGATCGCGTCGGTGCAATAGTTCACCGATAAATGCGCCCAAAAAGGGACCAATCAACAGACCAATAATCGGTCCGCCAAACACCAGAAAGGGAGGCAGCAGACCCAGCAAAACCACCAGCAAGCCGACCATAGCTCCAATTTGGCCCCAACGGCTCACACCTGCTTCTTGGCCCCCCAAAAAGTAGCGAGCAAGTCTACCACCGTACTGGCTAACAAGACTGCGATCGCAACCCCTAAGGCCAAGCTAATACTGCCCAACCCCTTGATTAATCCCCAAACCACAATGGCGGCTAACACCAAACTAGAGCCAGGTAAGGCTGGAACAACCGCACCTAGGACTCCAATCGCCATCACGGCTAAAAGCCCCCAATAGATAAAGACTTGATAATTCTGAATCTGGTTACTCCACTGCACTTGATTTCATCCAGATAGGGCGATAGATTCACAACCCTGGTGAGTCAGGCTATGGTCAAGCTTATGGGCGATCGCTGCTACCCAAGCCTCATCTTGCTGGGTATAACTGCGCGGCACATTTGCCCCTAAGACTAACACTCCTTGATTGCCAATAGGCTGGCAAATGACACCTTGGGTGTTTTCAGGTAAATAATTGAATTCTAGACGGCCAGGATAAAGTTTGAGCGCCACAAGATAGACGGGCTTTCCTGATTGCAAGACACGCTCCACAATCGGCCCAGGCACGACTCTGTTCACAGGCCCGAGGATGCCCCGTCTAAGCAGCACTTGGCCTTGGTGCCAAATCACCAAGGACTGCGTAACGGTATTGGTCAACAAACTATGAGAGGCCCAAGCTAGCTCTATCTTTAAGGCCTCTGGTAAATCCGAGGCCAGCTCAAAGCCTTGGTCGCCAACTAGCAGCACTGCTTCAGGAGATCGCGGTTGTACCCGCTGCCATAACAACCCCGTTAATATCAACACGGCACAAATAATTACCCCGACTGCATCGGAACGAGCTTGGGCATTGGTCAAGGCAGGGGTGAGCAGTCGGTTCACCAAGAGCAATATCCCTCCGAGGCCACCCACCCCCAGTGGCAACAAACGGATAATGGCATTGGTATTAGAGCGACTCATACACCCAGATCTTGATTAATCCTCTCTCCTGATATGGTAAGGCTTTTGGTGGGGACAGGTGAATAGACGGTGACTCAATAGAGTGAGATGGACCGAAGAGGTGGTCAAGCATTGCAGTTTTGTGGCTCCCGTTACCCATTCACTTAACAACTCGGTCCATCGTCCTACAGGTGATCCGCCTCCACTTTACTTAACAGTGGGTCAGTACACCGGCATAGTAAATTCCAGATATATCCAGACATATAGAATACAGCAAGCGTTATCAGCGATAGCTGTCCATCTTTTACCTTGTTCCAGGCACTGGTCAACTAGGCGTAATAGGGCTGTGACGCCACAAACTTAATTGAACTCAAAGTCAAGATCGAGCTGAAGGACAAACCAAGGTAAGCCTGTCCCGTCGATCTGGACACAGATCCTTCTGATGATGAGGGCTGCAACTTCTTCATGGAAGCCCCTTGGTTACAAGTCAAATACCTCTCCATCAATCAATTCATAACGGTTAATACACTCGTCAAAGCGGAATGGCTTCTGTTGAATGGGTTGATGGATTGCAAGAGTCATAGGTCAACTTAGCCCAATCAATGCTTTGAGTTCTCCATACATTTTAGAGAAAACGCACCGATACATAAACAATGATCACGCTCAACTGAAGCGCGGTGATCGGAAGACTGTATTTGAGAAACCGTTTGAACGTCATCGTTTTGCCATGTTGCTCAGCAATCCCCGCAGCCACAATATTAGAAGAAGCTCCAAACAAGGTGCCGTTGCCGCCCAAGGTCGCGCCGTACATCATCGCATAGAACAGCGGCAAGATCTCGGCAGGGTAGTCGCCTGAGAATGAAGGGTCTAGCAGATCTGCGGACATAAACCCACATTGACCAGATACTCTTTCAATAAAGGAACCATCGCCACTACCAAAGGAATATTAGGAATCAAGCTAGACAATAGCCCTACTACCAGTATCAACAAAATAGAACCCAGGGCAATGTTTCGACCTAGTATCACAGCCAATAGGCCCGATGCGCCACTGATCACTCCCGTTTTCTCTAAGCCCCCAATCAGAACAAAGATACTCATAAAGAACAGCAGCGTGCTCCAGTCTACGTCCCGTAGGATATTCTGGATCGAGTCAATACCGCTGTGATGGGTAATCATTAGACATAGAGCAGCCCCTAATAAAGCAACAGTGGCAGGTGAAATGGGGATAGGCAGAGAGTCACCCACCACGAAAAAGATCAGCACCAAGGCCACGACGAGCCCGCCTAACACCAACATGCGGGGGTGATTGATTTTGGGGTGGGGCAGATGCTCTAAAATCATTTAACTGCTGGTGCCAGATCGAACGGAACAGAAACGGAAGCGTACAAACCACAACAAGAACGGCAATGATGCCTCCCATACTGAGCTTGCCAAGATAATCAATAAAGCTGATATTGACAGCATCACCCACAATGAAGGTGGCTGGGTCACCCACCAGGGTGATCAGTCCAGCGCTGTTGGCCACAAACACCATCAAAATTAGCAGAGGAATAAAGTCAATAGATAAATCATCAGCAATGGGGGGGATCAAGGGGGCCAGCAACATGACGGTGGTGGCGTTGGGAAGCACTGCACAGATCGGCGCTGTAATCGCCACAATCCCCAGCAGCAGGCGTTTGCCTTGCCCTTTCGCCAATAAGACAATTCGGGTGGCTAAGTACTCGAAGATTAAGGTAGGTTCAAAGGCCCGCACCATAATCATCACTCCCAAAAATAGAACCAGGGTAGCATGGCTCTGGCCGATGTAGGCCATGGCCTCTTCTAGGGTGAGAACGTTGAATAGGACCAGTAGTAAGGCCCCGAGAAGAGCGGCAATGGTGAGGTGCAACCGCTCGGTAATCATCAGAAGCATGACGCTGACAAAAGTGGTCAACGCTATAGTGGCATTCAAGCTCAGCATTGCTATCTCCTGAAAATGAGTGAAGAGTTAAAATAGGAGATTGCTGTAGGTTTAGCGTGATGGCTGTTTCCTAAATCTCCCTCAATGCCGACGAGGTTAGCTGACGGGCTAGGCTTGAGAGATAGCCTCTTCGCAATGGCGAAGTTTGCCCCAAAGTTGGGTCCCCCGTTCCGTCACAAGGTTTCGGATTAGGCTGAATTTATTTTATTCCGACTAGTAGGATACCCTAGCACAACTCATTTTTTTTAGCAGTATATAGACTAGAGATTAGCAAGGTAGTAGCACTCTTCAATTATTCCAGCGGCAGAATATTTTTGAGTTTAATTTTGCGTAGTTCTTGACTCTGGCTTTTCCACTAAGTCTTAAAAGCTGATTTGGCAAGACTTATAGGATGTCTAAGGAGTACTCGCTTTTGCTCTCTGGGTTGCGCTCACTCACTAAAAATTTCTCGGCTCATTCACTGGAAGCATGGATGTTGAAGTGTGACTGGAGATGATAGAAAAATCAGAATCCTAAGAGTATTAACTCAGGGGCTGATCTTTATACCCGACAACAACTCAAGGCCCTAGAAAGATTGCACCAATCAACCAATACTGCTAAGACAGTAAGATGTACCCACACCATCCTAGGGGTCGATGGGCGTAGAACCTTTTGAGATAGCAGGGAAATAGCGGTCAATCCTATGGGCAACTTCCAGCAAAGTGGTTTACTCCGACTTATTTCTGGGCAGCCTACTGCTGATCCGGCCTCAGCTTGTTATCCTTTGTCCCCAACCAGCGAGATTGCTATTGGCCGCACCGCCGACTGTCAAGTTGTCATTGATTCGAGCCTCTATGGTGGGGTGTCGCGTCGTCATGCAGTGGTGAGGCCTCTGCCGGGATCTTCCACCGCTAGTGATGCGCCCCGCTGGCAAGTCTGTGATCTAAGCAGTGCCAATGGCACCTTTGTAAATGGTCAGCGCATCCAAGGCTGTCATACCTTAAAGGTTGGGGATTGTATTACCTTTAGCCAAAATGGCCCTCAATTTTTGTTTGAATATCGCTCGACGCAGACGGTCAATCTGGCAGCAGCTCCGGGGTTTCCCCCCTCGCCTTTACCGAAACCCGTTGCCCCTTACCCAGCTCAGCCCACCGCTACCAATTCGCTCAGACCAAGTGACGATGAGCCAGCTTTTTCCCTTGATATCCGCTCGCCGCGATTTATTTCGCAAGGGGTACTTGGTTCCAGGGATTTTGACGGTGTTTGTGGTGGTTTCCCTATTTATTTTTTCTGGCAATATTGGGGTCTATACCCTTTTGCTGGCCTTATATCTTGGAGGAGGTGGGTTCTACTTTATCTATCGGTTATGTGGCAAGGAAAAACCTTGGTGGGTCTTATTTCTGAGTGGTTTTTTCACAATGGTATTTTTGATCATACCTCCGGCCTTAGGGTTATTTATTTTCATTTTCAGAAGGATTTTGCCAGGGAATATTGATCAAGCTGGTTCTGACTTTATTTCGCAACTGATTAGTCATTTTTTTGGCGCAGGCTTGATGGAAGAGTTACTGAAGGCCTTGCCCATCTTCCTGTTTTTCTATTTTGGATCGCAGTTGCGACCTCCCAACCGACAGCGAATTGGGGTTTGGGAACCTCTTGATGGTATTCTAATCGGCTCTGCTTCGGCTCTAGGGTTTACCCTGGTTGAAACCTTAGGACAATATGTACCAGGGGTTGCTGCTGATGTGGTGCGTGCTTCGGGCAACCCCACAGCGGGGGCCTTGGCGGCGGTACAGCTTTTGATCCCCCGTATTTTGGGGTCTGTGACAGGCCATATGGCCTATAGCGGTATTTTTGGTTACTTCATTGGCTTGAGTATTCTGAAGCCATCTAAACGCTGGCAAATTTTGGGAATTGGCTATCTGAGCTCAGCGGGTATTCATGCCTTTTGGAATGCGTCAGCGAGCTTGGGGAAAAATTTTGGCGAGTTAGGTGTTGTGCTGTCCTTGTTAAGTGTAGGGGTGCTGGCCTATGCCTTTTTGACGGCCGCAATTTTGAAGGCTCGCCAACTGTCGCCGACGCGATCGCAAAATTTTGCCACTCGTATTG